>DATFIH010000141.1:0-2111 GCA_035270205.1 Clostridia bacterium
GTAATACTTTTTGTAAATACTGAGGCGAAAGGTAAATTTACAGGAGTCAAGAAAAAAGACGACTTGATTCAATTCGTAAAGGAAATTTTATAATACTAAATTGAAACCTTAATGGTAGCTAAAGCTACATAAAGTGTTTAGGAGATTAATGAAAATATATTTGGATAATTCGGCAACGACCCGAATGGATACCGAAGTACTTAATAGTATGATGCCGTATTTTTCCGATAATTTTGGCAATGCTTCCAGCTTGCATAGCTTTGGAAGAGAAGCTTTGGCTGCTGTGGATGAGGCGAGAGCAACTCTTGCCAAACTTATCAATGCCAAGCCAAGCGAAATTTATATAACTAGCGGTGGTACGGAAAGTGACAACTGGGCTCTTCGCGGAGCTGCTCGCGCCTACAAAAAAGAAGGCAAGCATATCATCAGCACAAAGATTGAGCATCCCGCTGTTATGCAAACGCTAGAAACTTTGGAAAAAGAGGGTTATGCGGTAACTTATCTTGACGTAGATGAAAACGGCAGGGTAAATATTGATAACTTTAAATCTTTGGTAAGAGATGACACAATACTAGTCTCAATAATGTTTGCAAATAACGAAATGGGTGCAATACAGCCTATTCAAGAAATAGGTGCTTTTTGTCACGCTGAAGGCATTTTATTCCACACCGATGCAGTTCAAGCGATGGGCAGTATAAAAATTGATGTAGATAAGTATAACATCGATATGTTGAGTTTATCTGCGCATAAATTCCATGGGCCTAAGGGCATCGGTTTGCTTTATATAAGAAGCGGAGTAAGAATTGAGCGCCTTGTTTTTGGCGGACATCAAGAAAGGTCTTACAGAGCCGGGACGACTAACACGCCTGGTATTATAGGTATGGCAAAAGCATTAGAAATTTCCGTGAACGAAATGGAAATAAATAATGCAAAGATAAAGTCATTGCGCGATTATTTTATCGATAGAGTTTTAAAGGAAATACCCGACTGCAAACTTAACGGTGGAATGGAAAACCGCCTTGTAAACAACGCTAATATAAGCTTTGACTATATCGAGGGTGAGAGCATATTAATGCTGCTTGACCTGGAGGGCATTGCTGTTAGCAGTGGTTCGGCTTGCAGTTCTGGCAGCTTAGAGCCTAGTTACGTAATACTTTCGCTAGGCAGAAAAATGGAAGAAGCGCATAGTTCTATAAGGTTTAGTTTTGGAAAAGAAAACACCTTAGAAGAAACGCAATATACTATAGAAAAATTAAAGGAAATTGTGGCAAAACTACGCAGTTGGTCGCCACTTTTTAAGGAAATAAAGGGAGGCACTCTTAATGTATAATC
The DNA here is from genome assembly GCA_035270205.1 of Clostridia bacterium. Lineage (GTDB taxonomy): Bacteria > Bacillota > Clostridia > Christensenellales > DTU072 > CAG-1782. The sequence goes on from DATFIH010000141.1 coordinate 1,333, forward strand.
AAAAGATAATCCAAACACTGTCAAATCCAAAAAACGTTGGCGAAATAGAAGATGCAGACGGCGTTGGAACAGTAGGTAATGCAAGCTGTGGCGATATAATGCAAATATTTTTAAAAATCGAAAACGATATAATAATAGATGCAAAATTCAAAACTTTCGGTTGTGGCGCAGCTATAGCAAGTAGTTCGGTAGCTACGGAACTGATAAAGGGCAAAACGCTTGATGAAGCTCTGAAGGTAACAAATGCAGACGTTGTAGAAACATTAGAAGGTCTTCCTCCTCAAAAAATACATTGTTCAGTACTGGCAGAAGAAGCTATAGCAGAGGCCATAAAAGACTATCGAACAAAGAAAGAAAAGTGATTGATTGAACTGTTAAATTTTAAAATTATTACTTAATAACGAGTAAAAAAATATGTTATAAATAACAAAAAATAGGTGGTTTTAATACCACCTATTTTAGTATTTTATATTTGTTATATTTACGCTTGCTTTTTAGCTGTTCTCAAACAACGAGTGCAAACATAGTCTTTCTTAACGGTGCCATCGTTTTTAACGACCTCAACCTTTTGGACATTTACGCCCCAGCTTCTACAAGACTTTCTATTACTATGGCTAACATTATTACCGCTCATCGGTCCTTTGCCACAAACGCTACATACTCTGCTCATCTTTAGCACCTCCTAAATTATGCCTTTTGATTATACAATTAATAAATTCGTTTGGCAATTGTTTTTTCATATAATTTACAAATTACTTGCTTTATTTTTACGTATATAC
>DATFIH010000142.1:0-4741 GCA_035270205.1 Clostridia bacterium
CATTATTGTAGTCGATTGCGGTATGAGTTTTCCCACAATGGATGAGACACCGGGCATAGATTTTATTATTCCCGATTACAAGTATTTGAAAGGAAAAGAAGATAAGGTCAGGGGGATTTTTATAACACATGGACACGAGGATCATATAGGCGGATTGCCTTATTTTTTAAAGGACATAAAAACTCCCGTTTATGGCAGTAATTTAGCTTTAGGTATTGTAAGACACAAGCTAAGTGAGGCAAAAGTTAGCGGTGTTAAACTTAATACTGTTAAAGACGGTCAAGTGATTGAAGCGGGAAAATTTAAAGTGGAATTTGTACGTGTTACTCACTCTACTGTAGGAAGCTATGCGCTAAGTATAACGACGCCCAAAGGTGTTGTGTTTATGACGGGCGATTTTAAAATTGACCACACTCCGACAGACGGTAAAACCACCAATCTAACCAGAATTGCTGAAATAGGCGCAAAAGGCGTACTTCTTCTTATGATGGATTCTACCAATGTAGAGCGTGAAGGTTATAGTATGAGCGAACTAAGCGTATGCAGAGCTTTGGAACAACAATTTGTGCAAAACAAAGACAAAAGAATTATTGTGGCAACATTTGCAAGTAACGTTCACAGAGTACAACAGATTATTAACTGTGCAGTAAAAAACAACCGTAAAGTTGCTTTTAGCGGTAGAAGTTTGATAAATATTGTGGAGATTGCAAAAACGCTTGGCGAGTTAAAATTTAATGACAATGACATAGTAGAAGTTGATGAAATGCGCAAAATTCCTTATGACAGAATTTGTATAATAAGCACCGGCACGCAGGGTGAACCTATGAGCGCGCTTACAAGGATGAGCAATGATGATTTTAAAAAGGTTACTATAAGCGAATTGGACTGTGTGCTTCTTTCTTCTTCACCAATTCCAGGCAATGAAAAAATGATTTATAACGTTATCAACAACCTTTGCAAGAAAGGTGCAAACGTTGTGTATAGAGCGCTTGCCGAAATACACGCATCGGGTCACGCTTGCAGGGAAGAATTAAAGCTGATATTTAGATTGATTAATCCTGCTTATTTTATACCTGTTCACGGCGAATACCGTCATTTGAAGCTAAACAAAGAGCTTGCAATGGAACTTGGAATGAAGCCTGCCAATGTTTTTTTACCAGAGCAAGGTTGTATAATAGAGGTAGATAGAAGCGGAATAAATAAAGGCGAAGGTATTCCTTTTGGCAATTTAATGTTAGACGGCGCGGCAGCTGTTGAGAATGAGTTTTTAATCAGGGACAGAAAGCAGATAGGCGAAGACGGATTTTTAATAGCTATTGTCGACAAGACACGTAATGAAAATGGCGAATTCGACAAACCAATTATTATAACGCGCGGTATAAACGTCAAGGAAGAATATAAAGAAGATATAGGCAGTGATTTGCTTGCTGATATGAACAACGGAATACTTGAAGATATGGACGCTAGCCACGCTAAGCAGTTGCTACGCAAAATAATTGCTAAAAAGCTGTTTAATAAACTAAAAAAACGTCCTATGGTAATACCTATAATATTGGAATAAGCTATTATGTACGAAGAAGGCGCAGTCGAAAAAATATTGGCGGAACTTGAAGCTAAAACGTTTAAAGATACGATTGCTTTTTTAGATTTTTTACGCAAAATAGCTAGGGACAATTATATCCCTGTTATGCGTGAAAAAACTATAGAATTACTTATTGAGTTGGTGAAAAAAAAGCAACCTAAACAAATTTTGGAGATAGGCACAAGCATAGGAACAAGCGCAATCGCTACACTTAGTGGTTGCTCTGGATACCTAACGACTATTGATAAAGATGAAAACGTACTTTACGCTGCGCGTCAAAATATTGCTAGGTTAAATTTAGACAAACGTTGCGAGTTTATCTGTGGTGATTGTATGCAAGTTGTAGATATGATGCAAGGCAACAAGTACGATTTTATAATACTTGACGGACCTAAAGGACAATACTTGGAACTTTATCAGATGTTGTTTCCGATGCTGAATAGCGGTGCAATAATGTTTATAGACGATATAAAATATTTTGATTTGGTAACAAAGGAAGGTTTTGTGGAAAGAAAACATCGCACCATAGTAAATGCTATGAGAAAATTTTTAGACCGACTGCAAAGCGACAAAAACGTATTAACCACCCTTTACGATATAGAAGACGGTATTGCGGTGGCGGAGAGGTTATGAATAAGGTAGAACTGCTTTCCCCGGTAGGAAGTTTGAATAAGCTAAGCACTGCTCTGCATTTTGGCGCAGACGCTGTTTACCTTGCGGGAAAGGATTTTGGCTTGCGCGCATATGCAAGCAATTTTACCAACGAAGAATTAGCGCTTGCTGTGAAACTTGTTCATAGCTTGGGTAAAAAAGTTTACGTGACTATAAATATTTTTGCAAAAAATGCTGATTTTTTGATGCTTTTAGATTATGTAGCTTACCTAGTAAGTTTGAAGGTGGATGCGGTCATTGTAAGTGATATAGGTGTTGTTGATTTTATCAAGAAAAATTTCCCTTCGCTTGATATACATATATCCACTCAAGCCAATACAACCAATAAGTATGCGGCAGCTTTTTATCGCGACATAGGCGCAAAACGTGTAGTGCTTGCAAGAGAGCTTTCAATAGACGAAATTAAGGAAATAAAAGACTACGTTGGCGAAGCCTTGGAGCTAGAAGCGTTTATCCATGGCGCAATGTGCATATCGTATAGTGGCAGGTGTTTGCTTAGCAATTATTTGTCCGATCGTGACAGTAACAGGGGCGAGTGTGTGCAAGCATGCCGTTGGGAATACAAAATTGCTGAAATAGGGCGCACAGATAAACCGCTTACTATTCAAGAAGATGAGCGTGGCACGTATATATTGAACTCTAAAGATTTAAATACCATAGAAATTGTAGATAAAATTATAGAAGCAGGCGTGTCATCGTTAAAAATTGAAGGGCGGGTAAAGTCGGAATATTATGTAGGAAGCGTAGTAAGCGCTTATCGAAAAAGAATAGACGATTATTTGCAAGGCAAACCTTTTGACACCAATCTTGTTGCGGAACTTAACAAAGTTAGTCATCGTGATTATACGAAAGGATTTTTTCTAGGTAAGGAAGCGGAGGTCAATTTAGTTACTTCTAAGCAATCAAATGATTATGTTTTTTGTTGTGAAGTTTTAGGATACGATGAGCAAAAAGGTTGTATAATAGTAGAGCAGCGCAATCGCTTTTATGAAGGTGATACGCTGGAGATTGTCAGTAACAAGCGTGTAGAGTCGCTCACAGCAAACGAGATATACAACGAGAAAGGCGAAAGAGTAGCAGATTGTAAGAGAGTGCAACAAAAGTTGCTAATAAAAAGTGATATAATCTTAGAAAAACATGATATGTTGCGAAAATTTATCGGAGGTAACAATGCAAAATAAAAGAACGATATTATTTTTAACGGGCAAATATTCTACCGACATTGCCGAGGCAGTTTTGGAAAGAGTTGCGACATCTAACGATAATCTAGGAATTGTTGTAAATCAGCGAGAGCTTGAATCGAGTTTTAAGATAAATTTTTTAAATAAAATATTTCCGCTTAATAGTAGAGTACGTAGAAACGTGCGCAACGTGGATTTGTCTATAAAAGACACCTTATCAAATAAAAAAATTGTACAAGCTATAGGATATAAGAGTCATAACGTATTGCATCGTCATATTTATAACGTACTTAACAGATACTCGCCAGACCTTGTATGCGTGACGTCTGCGGCGGTTATGATACCAACGCTTAGCGCAATACATAAGCAAGGAAAAAACACCAAAGTGGTGGCGATATGTGATAATTTTGTGCTGGATGAACGTATGATAAACCGCAACGTTGACTATTATTACGTAGACAATTTCGATATGCGCAACAAATTAATTTTGGGTGGTATAAGTGAAGAAAAAATAGAAATAACGCCTTTGCCACTTAAGAAAAAAGCGTTAGATTTAGTAACGAAAGAAGACGCAGTTAAGAAGATGGGCTTAGATGAACACAAGAAAAACGTGCTAATTTATACGGGCGGAGATGAACGATTTAAGGGAGTGATTAACGCTCTTAGTTCTTCTCAAATATCAGCTAACGTTATATTTGCTTGTGATAACAACGTACAATTATTAAATATGGCAAGGAATAAAGGTTTTATGGCTCATAATGAAGGGATAAATATCCATTTGGCTATTTCGGCAGCTGATTTGGTAATCACTATTCCGGAGTCGACTTTGATTGCGGAAAGTATATATAAAAAGAAACTTGTATTTGGACTTTTGCCGTTAACGCCTAAAGACGTGATGGTGCTGGATTATTTAAGTACTGATACCATAGTGAAAATTGAGAACGAAAAAAGCTTGGTTGAAAAAACAGCTACTTATATTTCTGATTTGGAAACAGGCTCTTGGACGGGCTATGAGGAGATATTCAAATTGATGGAAAGCAAGGAGTTTGTAGACTCGAGCGAAGTTATTTCCAAAAGTTTGGTAGATATGATAATAACGCAACAAGCCTTATATAACGTTGAAAGCTAAACTGTAAAATCAATAACAATGTAAAAAGAGAAAGCCAAAGTTTGAGCTTTCTCTTTTTTTATAAAATTACAAATTATTTAAAATTGATACTATTGGCTTTTTCGATAATTTATAGGTACATAAATAAGCAAACAAAATACTAACTAAATACATTATTAAGTATGACTGCAATTATAC
>DATFIH010000143.1:0-6348 GCA_035270205.1 Clostridia bacterium
CTATATCATTATGCATATATTTTCTAAAGTGTGTTTGCGCTTGAACAAATATCTATCTTTGCGTTAAAGAAACGAATATCCCCCCAAATATAACATATATTAATACTTTCTACACTTCCTAATTTATGCTAACGCTATCTAAAATGGTGATGAAATATGCAAACAATCTATGCATTTTCTAACAAAAAATTCTAAGAGTTCAACTTTTACAAAACTTGCCCCGGTACTAAGTAAGCCGTTTTGCTATCGCTTCCTCGACCGTAATCAGGTCGACAATTCACTGGATTGTCGATTGTTTCTGATTACGCCCCAATCGGTGTTCAAGTCCCGAAAATAATAATACCCCTGAAAAACAAAAGTTTTTTAGGGGTATTATGGTGCCGAAAGCGGGACTTGAACCCGCACGATATTGCTATCAACGGATTTTGAGTCCGTCACGTCTGCCATTCCATCATTTCGGCGTCTAAATGTTTTTGTAGTATAACACAACAATACAATATTTGCAAGTAAAAAATATTATTTCGGTAAGGTTTTTTAAGTGTTATAGTTGAGCTTTACAAAAAATAAATTGCAGCATATTGTCAATAAATTTTTTTATATAAGTGTTGTAAATTTTTAACATATATATTATAATATACGTAACTATTATTACATTAATTAGGCGAGGCATAAATGAGAGGCAGATACAATAGAGATTCAAGAAGGATATTTACTAGCTCTGGTTATATATTCACTATAGGAATAGTTATTGCCATAGCGATATCCTTAGTAATGCTCTTGCTCGTTTTTTTGCCTGTTGTCGATGATACCATAGAAGAAGGTAGAACGATAGTAAGCATTACAAATCAAGAGAGGGAAGTTGGATTATACAACGACCCTGCCAATATATATTGTACCGTGCATTACAGTGATGGCTCATCTGAAGAAGTTAGGCTTAAAGATATGATAGCCGAAGGTCTAAATACAAGCAAGCTGGGAACGCAAAACGTTTCTCTTAATTATGGCGGTTTTGAACAAACTATAACGTTTGAAGTCAAAGATATCAATTGTATTTTGCAATATGAGTCAAGCTTAGGTGGACGCATACAAGGCGAGGCATTGCAGGGTGTCGCTAATGGTTCCGACGCAGCGACCGTTATTGCAATTCCGGAAACAGGTTATGTGTTTGAAGAATGGAATGACGGATTTCCATATCCAACAAGAAAAGACAAATCTGTACATAAAAACGCAACGTACGTAGCAAGATTCAGAAAAGCTAAGTATACAGTGCGTTTTTATTATTTTAACGGAACGGTTGCCGTTGAAGAACAAGTATCTTACGGAGAAACACCAACCAAAATGCCCAACCCGGATTCTGACCCGGAAATGAAGAGATATGGTTATACCTTTAGCAACTGGATTCCTGCAGAGTTTTCAAGTATTGACAGGGATATGGTTATTCACCCTGAGTATGTAAAAACAGCTACCGATGTGGAAATTGATATTCCCACCGATATTTATGGCAATAGTATGGGTACAACAGACCTTAACGAATATGGATTCTACGAATACGGCGAAATGGCAACTATTACAGCTACCCCGTTTAACTCTAGACGATTTGCCTATTGGCTAATTGAAACTTCTTCCGGTTCTTATGAAAGATTAGATGCCGAAGGCACAGGCGCGTATACGGTGGGAAGCTTATCGTCAAGCGCTAACTTTACCTCGACTAAGCTTGGAAACAATCAATATATATTAAGTTTTAGAGCGAGCGAAAACATAAATAAAGTTCGAATAAAGGCCATTTTTGCATATGAAGAAAGCACAATAAAATTTGTAAATAACCAAAGCCCTGACGGCAACAAGTCATACGTGCTATTTTATGGTAATCCTATTGGCTCTATGATAGAAAATAGTGATTTTTTCACCATAGATAAAGGTCCAGGCGAAGCCGTTGGAATGAAATTTTTAGGTTGGTTTGCCGAAGGTACCAATACTGAAATAACTGCAGAAAGCACTTTTGAACAACCCACAACGGTTATTGCGAGATGGGAAAAACGAGTGTATATGGTAAGGTTTTTCTTTGATGGAATAGATTACGTTTATGATAAAAGTGTTTACGTGCAATATCAAAACACCCTAGCCAGTGCTACAAGCGATACTGCAGGTACCAATATTTGTGGTATTCCAACAGAAATTCCACAAAAAGAACATTACATTTTTATAGGCTGGCAAAACGCTATTACCCAAGAGGTAATTGACGATAAGACAAAGGTTGTTGTAAATCATCTTTATCTTGATGTCAATGGCAATCCAACGGGAGATTTCGCAAACAGAATTATTACAATGACGCCTATATTCAGCCCGATAAAACATAAGCTAACGGTTATGGTACAAGGCGCAGGAGCGGTTAATCTGCACGTTAAAGAAGGATTAGCATCAACTTCGCCCGAATATACGATAAGAGAAATTAACGTAATGGAAATCAGGGAAGATTTTATTTATACTATAACATTTGAAGCATCTGTTGGGTATGCGCTAAAAAGAGTGTTATGGACCAATATAGATGGCACAAACATAACAGATTATTCTAATAACGAAGACAACGTGACATTAGATTTAAACGTACTTGGCGACAATGATATTATAATAGAATTCGACCATAAAAAATTTGATATTAATATTGCTATTGATGAAAGCATCGGCGGTATAAAATATCTTGATGCATTTTTACAAGGTGAGGGAACTAACATTAACATAAAAGTTGATTACAATGCATCAATAAACCTTATAGTAGGCGTTGTTAATGCTGAATATGCCATTGAAAACATTATGGTAGATGGCGAGTACCTAAGGTTTGAAAATGGTGACTTTATGGGTGCGGATTTATCGGAATATACTTTAAATATCGAAGAAATAAAGCAAAACACCAATATCGAAATAAACTACAAATCTAACAGTCACAAAATTGCTACACCGCAACTTTCTTTAGGAAGTATAAAGCTTACCAGTATTTACAATCCTACGGTTACTACTGACATAACAACCGAAGAGAACGAGTATGTGCATGGCACACAAAACGTTTATCGTATTGCGACATCTCAAAATGGTTATTACATATCTGGGATAAAAATAAACGGTTATACTTATGATTTATATAATAGCGGTAAGCCTAGCTTAGTTTACCATAATTGGTATATCAACCAAGTGGCAAGCCAAATTACTGTTTTAGAAATACTAGGTAGTTATTATTATCACTATGGTGATTTTGTATTTAATGGCAAAACCTACGCTTACTGTCAAACAGTGTCTTCGACAGATGGCAACGTTGAAACGACAGTATTTGAAGTGAGTTTTGTAGGAGGCAACGTAACTTATAGCAAAATTATTGATACAGCGATAATAAATGCAGGCTATACCGAATTGCAAATAAGTTCTAGGGATATTTATTCTACCATTATTCCCAAGGATATGCGTATAACAGCGTTGGATTTAATGCTAAAAGTCGATATGAATTATTCTATTGACGTTACTTTTATGCCAATAGATTATGAAGTGAGCGCTGAAATTAATGATGGTGGTACAGTTTCTACACCCAATTCACGCATACCATATAACGGAGAAGCGACAGTTGTTGCGACACCGAATACAGGATATTATATTTACGGATACACTATAAATGGCGAAACATTTGTAGCCGACCTGCCTGAGCCTACCGCATCGTTATACCTAAGGTTTAAGCAAGAGCAAGATAATGATAACCGAATTAAAGAAGACAAACATATATCTTTTATTTATAAAAAAATTCAAGTACGTGTTAACATAAAGAATACAACAACGTATTGCGAAGTCTACCTTGATGATATTTTGCTCAATTCATCCATAGATAAAACTATAGATTATAATGAATCAGCAAGCTATGAAATAACGATATATAACAGTAATTACCGTATATCGTCAATTAGGATTATTAAAAATGGAGATGATATTAGTGAAGAATATACTCACTACAATATGACCAGTTATACTCTAACCTTTAATGACACAACGGAAAATATAGATGTAGAAATCACATGCGCGCCCATTACATCTGACGTAAGCGAAGCTGCAACCACGTATACCTTAGAAGCTGACATTTCCAATATACAAAATATCACTTATTCTTCCCAATACAAAGTAGCTGATACCACTCAAGAGAACGAACTGATAGTTATTGCAAATGTGGGCTATTTTATTTCGTCTGTTATTCTATCTGGCAACCAAGGCAATTCTTATAGTGAAGATTATGTGGATACAACAGCTTTATCATTATCTATACCCGCCAATACATTTGTCGGCGGCGAAGTCGTAAACGTACTTGTCGTTTCTCATATTAGGCAATTTAATATTGATACCACCGTTATAGGCGGTTCTGATTTGGATTTTGTTAAGTTGCAAAGTTACGGCGCAAGCGTGGATATAAGTATTCAAGAAGTTGCGAACCATTATATTTCCAGTTTTAAAATAGACGGTAATGAAATTAGTTTCGATAGCAATAATTGGACAGACAGAGACAGAAACAACGATACCAAAAAATACACAAGCGGAATTTATAGGCTCACCGTCACAAAAGATACTTCGATTTATCTTGAATATTCTCTAAATGAGTATAGTGTTACACTTGACTCAAACAGTATAAACGGTAATACGATGTTCTCTTCTCGTGATCCTATAAGTGGAGTAGGTAAGGCACAGATTACCAAGATAAAACATGGGGAAAACCTTATTATCAACTTAACTGCAATAGAAGGTTATCATATAAAAAACTTGTATATCAACAATACGCTTGTAAATGACTTAGGCTTAAACTTCACGATAGAAAACAACAATACCGAAACATCATACATATATGAAGGAGTAAGTGCAAATATAGTTGTTAAAGCGGTCTATGAAATAAATAGGTACAGTTTCACATATGAAATACAAAACATATCAGAGAACTTTGCCAATTACGATTTTGAACCGGGTACGCTTACTACTGAAAACAATATTTTGGCGGCAGGAGATGAGTATACAGGTATAGAGTATGGACGCAATTTCTATATAAACGCGATACCTTCAACGCTTAATGGCTATTACCTTGTCAGTATTTTCATAAAATATGGCGGTAACGATTTAACTATATTGGCAGGAGAGAACAAACTTATATCATCAAGAGGCGGTATGATATATTTCAATACAATGCTTGACTTTAACGAAGGTATAAGGCAGGATATCGAACTAATCAGACTAACGTTTAATAAATATACCTATAATATTTCTTTGCAACAAGAAAGTGAAGAACATACTGGACAACTAAACATTAGTTACACGCATCCAAACAGTGGAACAGATGCCGTCACACTTTTCGGAGATAATGGACATTTATATTATTATTTACCCGAAAGCGGCAATATTTGCACTAAAGTTAGCAATATTTATGTGCCAACAGATTTTGTATTAACATATAACAGCGAAGACGGCGGTTATTATTATATCGATAGTAATAGTCAGGTTTATAATTTAAAAATAGAGCATGGCATACGGTATAACGTTAATGCAACACCGGCTATAGGGTATAAGAGAACACACTTTATACTTAACGGCAACAATGTAAATAGCTCTGTCAACAATAACAATTATTCGGTAAATATTGTTAGAGATACCAGTATTTCGGTTGCATACACAATACTTACATACAACGTAAACTTTAGCTTGAAAATAGCCGACAAAAACTTGACCGGCAGAATTCCAGATAGTCAAATTCTTAATTACGCAACGATCAGTATAGTTGATTTTTCAGATCAATATTATCCTATTACTTATCAGCTTGATCCAAATACAAGTTATATAAACAAGGTCTTTGATTACGGTACCAAGGTTAAGTTTGTGATGACGCCAAAATTCTCAACAACAGGCTATTACCTTTACAATATGTATTATAAGGAAAGGGAAATAACTACCTTTGAGGGCGACGTAAGAGATACTGTAATTTATGGTGGAAGTCAAGGAATTACTTTGACAAGCGATATAAGCGCAATAGCTAATTTCCGTATTACCCGTTATAATATAAGCACAAGTATACAATATTTGGAAAATATAACAGGTGAAAGCGCAAACACTCTTGTTAATGAAGGCACAAGTACTGTAGCATGGGGGGATACGGCAACGATTAAAGTTGCAAACGGCAATGGCTATGAACTTGGTGAAATATATGTAAAAAGAGGCAATGATAATCCTATATTCGTTACCTTAAACCCTACTGAGGAACAATTATCCTTTGATTTGCAAAAATATGTAAAGAATGATTATTCTGTTACCAATGGTATACGAGATATTGTTATGGTAAGG
>DATFIH010000144.1:0-4002 GCA_035270205.1 Clostridia bacterium
GTTCCATAATGATAAGAACGCAAATAATCATTCCCGCAAGAAAAGGTATTATCATTTTTTTAAAAGAACTAGGCGGATTGTCTGCCATATATGCGGCAAGAAAAATCATAAGTCCGAATTTTGCTATCTCGGACGGCTGAAACGTTGCAAGCCCTAAGTTTATCCAACGTGTTGCGCCATAACTTTCCGCGCCTACTCCCGGAATAAATACTATAGCCAAAAGTACAACTGATAGTATGTAGATAACCCATTTAAACTTCTTTAATAAATCCAAATTGACAATACAACCAAATATCATCACTACAATTCCTGCACCAAAAGCTATCGCTTGTTTCTTAACAAAAAAATATGAGTCGTTATAATTAAGTAACGCCGAATACGAACTGGCAGAATATATCATTACGATACCAAATAACCCTAAAATTATGGTAGCAATAAGTATTGTGTACTGTGGTTTATATGTTAATTTCATAAACAAGCGATTTAAAATACTCGCCCCTCTCCGAATAGTTTTTGTAACGGTCAAAACTAGCTGAACAAGGAGAAAATAGCACGTTTGAAATATTTTTTGAATTTAAAAAAGCTATTGCTTCCCTTAAGCTGTCAAAAACATTTATATCGATATATCCCATCTTTAATGCCGAACTGAAAATTTTATTTGCATTAGCGCCGAATACAGCAACAGCTTTAACTCTATCGTTTATGTTTTCAAAAAAATCGCAGAAGTCTTCATTTTTATCACTTCCTCCCATAATTAGTCCGATATCGCCTTCTAAACTATTAATTGCATATTGACAAGCGTGAATATTGGTACTTTTAGAATCGTTATAGTAGCTTATCCCGTTAAGTGTCGAAACGTACTCTATCCGATTAGGCAAAAGCGAATAATCTTTAATAAGGTTTGCCAAATGCTCTTTCTTTGCACCTAACATTGCGCCTACGTTTAAAGCAATTAATAAGTTAAACTTATTATGCTCGCCGCGAAGTTTACACTCTTTAACGTTACAAATAGAAGCATCCTCGAACATAAAATAATTATCTTTTATCTTTACACTGTTTTTTGAATTGCGAACAGATACAGGAATTTTCATAGCTTGGCTTTCTCTAGCGAATTGACGACAAATAGAGTCATCATCATTAATTATGATATAATCGTTTTTATTTTGATTTTTTATAATATTCTTTTTTGCTTTAATATAATCGTTGTACGAATCATATCTATCCAAATGGTCGGGAGCTAGATTCATAATAATTGCAATAAAAGGTTTTGTATTTAATATGTATTCCAGCTGAAAACTGCTTGCTTCCACAATCGCATAATCTAGTGCGTTGCCGTCCAAAACTACTTGACTAACAGGATATCCTACGTTGCCCATCGCTTTTACCTTTAGTCCTATGCTCAATAATAGCTTCTCTATCATAGTAACTTCTGTGGTTTTGCCATTTGTACCGGTGACCATAATGATTGGACAATTTAACAAACTGCATCCTAATTCCAATTCGCTTATAATTTTAATTTTCTTTTCTTTTGCTTCCTTAATAACTGCATGTGTGCTCGGAATACCGGGACTAACTACGATAATATCTAGCTCATTTAGTATTTCGCTTATATATGAAGTTACGTTGTTAAAATCTGTTATATTTATAGTTGTGTTATCGTCATAACAATAGACCTCAGCACCTAGTTTTTTCAGTAAAAAACCTGCGCTGATTCCGCTTGCTTGTATTCCCATTACCAGTACTTTTTTTCCTTTATAATTCATAATAATTCACCTCACATTATACAAATACTGACTGCGCCGGCTATTACGGTGATAATACTGTAAAACGCTACTATTTTACTTTCGTTATAACCCGACATTTCTAAATGATGATGGTACGGTGCCATAAGAATCACCCTCTTACCTCTTAATTTAAAACTGACTACTTGTACTATTACTGATATGCTAGATACGATAAACATTATTCCTATAAATAGTATCAAGAGCGGGTTTTTTGTAAATAACGCAACGCTTGCACATACGCCCCCTAGAGCAAGAGAACCTGTATCGCCCATAAACACTTTTGCTTTATTGCTGTTATGCCATAAAAACGCGGTTAGTGAACCTATAAGGGATGCAATAAATATGCAAATATTATTTAATTCTTCAGCGTAAAAAGTTTGACCCATTTCACTTGCTGAATTGTAAGTTATCGCTATGATGACAAAAAACACCGCTAAAAAAATGCTTGTGGTACTCGCAGCAAGACCGTCTAAACCGTCTGTTAGATTAACTGAATTTGTAGTTGCTATATAAATAAATATGCTAAGCGGAATATACCACCACTTAATATCAATGCTTATACTTACTATTGGTACGTTTATTTCCGAGCCAATATACATATTTTTATAGGCAAAAATAGTAGCTAAAGTCGCTATTGCAAGTTGAGATAGTATTTTTTGATAAGCTTTCAACCCAAGATTACGCTTAAATGCTATTTTTATAAAATCGTCAAGTCCCCCGATTACGAAATAGCAAAACATAATTATAAGTATAATAGCTGCCAAATTACGCTGACCGTTCCACATAATAAGACACGCAATGCACGTACTCGTTACAAAAATTATGCCGCCCATTGTGGGGATGCCTTCCTTGTCTTTATGTTGAGTAACATAATCAAGAATTGTTTGACCTGCTTTGAGTCTTTTGATAACTTTAATTATTAATGGCGCAATCGCCATAGCAATAAAAAATGCTACTAAAAAACTAATTATCCACCTTATCACTCCTAAATCTCCTTATTGCATTTTGTGCAGTTTGTTTATCCGAATATGGGCGTTTGGCACCCTTTTCGTCTATGTAATTCTCTGCGCCTTTTCCTGCAATAAGGACAATATCGCCACTTTGAGCTATCCTTATAGCGAAATTAATCGCTTTTGCCCTATCCGTAACTTTAATGTAATTGTTACTGATTTTTTTATATCCTTCAGCTATTTCATTTATTATTTCCGCTGGTTCTTCCATGCGTGCATTGTCGCTTGTTATTATGGTAAGGTCACTATGTTTTGCGCTTATTTCTCCCATAATCGGGCGTTTTGACTTATCCCTATTACCTCCGCATCCAAAAACTGTGATTATACTTTTATTCGCAAGTTTTTTTACTGCGAACAAAATATTTTTTAAGCCGTCAGGCGTGTGCGCATAATCAATTATTACCGTTATGTCACTCTTTAAAATATTGAATCGACCTGGTACTTCGTTAATGTTATTTAGCGCTTTAATAATTATCTCTTCATTTATCCCCATCGTTATTGCAACTGTGATTGCTGATAACGTATTATAGACGTTAAATTCGCCTAACAAAGGCATACTAAGTTCAAAAATCTTGTCAAAAGCGTTTACAACGCAAGAAGTTTTACCGTCATTATTATCTATATCAATAGCAAAAACATCGGAAGGATTTTTCAAACCGTAACTCAAAGTAAATACTTTGTTTGTTTTTACCAGCTCCGCGCCATACTCGTCATCTACATTTACCACCAAGATATTTGTATTATCCGTATTTAGAAAATTCATTTTTGTATCTACATAACGTTTCATATCTCCAAAAAAGTCGAGATGGTCTTGTGTTATGTTGGTAAAAATAACGTAATCGCACTTTACCCCGTATAACTTATTATAGAAAATAGCGTGTGCGCTTATTTCCATAACAATATGAGTAATTTTTTTCTCTCTAGCCATTGAAAACAATCGATGCATTTCAATAGGGTCTGGCGTCGTGAGGTTGCTTTCCACATATTTGCCGTCAATGTCTGCGCCTAACGTGCCGATAATTGCTGTTTTATATTTGTTTTCACGCAAAATTGCAGCCACTATATGTGTTGTTGTAGTTTTTCCATTAGTTCCGACAACACCTATTATATGTAAAGATTTATGAGCATTATTATAAAAATTTGCTGATATTTGGCTCATTGTCTTTCTTATATTATTTACCAAAACGCACGGGAAACTTTCATAATAC
>DATFIH010000145.1:0-6144 GCA_035270205.1 Clostridia bacterium
AAATGGCTAAATATTTTTTTATAATTTTGGTGTTGACAGAACTAACTTAAAGCGATATCAAGCGCCATCATAATAATAAAGCCAAGTATGAAGCCAAAAGTTCCTAAGTGCATTGTAGATTGGGCTTTTGCATCGGGTATAAGGTCTTCCGCTACCACAAAAAGCATAGCTCCTGCCGCAAAAGATAAAAACCACGGCATAACACACACTAATTGCATAGCAAGAAATATTCCAATAACAGCAGCTACGGGCTCTACTGCGCCACTTAGCACACCTAGAAGAAAAGCTTTTGTTTTACTTTGGTATATATCTTTCATCGGCAAACTAAGAGCTGCGCCTTCGGGTATATTTTGTACAGCTATGCCTATTGCTAAAGCAAGCGCCGAATAGTATTCGTTAATCTGCCCTACCGTTATTGCCGCGCCAAATGCTAAGCCTACAGCTAGTCCTTCAGGAACATTGTGTACGGTAACTGCACAAAATAAATTGTAAACTTTGCACTTTTCTTTCGACATATTACAGCCTTTATTTAAGTGTGGAATGAGTTTGTCTAATAAAACAATGAAAACAAAGCCTAGAAACACGCCTATGCAAACGGGAATTAACCTGTTTTGCCCTAGTGCATCTAAGCGTTCTACCGAAGGGATGATTAAACTCCAAACAGACGCAGCTACCATTACGCCTGAAGCAAATCCAAGTATCATAGAGTTTAATCTGGAACTTATCCCTTTTTTAAAAAGGAAAACAACCGCCGAGCCAAGCGTTGTTGCGACAAAAATTATGCTAATTCCCAAAACAGTTAAACTTATGTTATTCATTTATTTCTCCTTAATAGCGCAATCCTATATCTTGCATCAGGTGTATCCTTACCATTAAATGCAAAAAAATATAAAATTGTTATTAAAAAACGGGCGCACTAGCTACCCGTATTAATAAATGGATAAACAAATTAGCTTATAATAACGTCAAATGCCCATTTCCTTAAGTAACTTAAAGATATGGGCATAAGAATTTTGTCAATTAGTTTGTGTACTAAATAAAGCTGAAAAGCCTATTTTTACTTCTTATTATCGTTGTCTTTTTCTTCAATTTTGCGTTTTTCGAGTTCGGCTATAAATTTATCCTCATCAAACGGTAATACTACTTCTTCTTTTGTCCAACCCGAAAGGTGGATTGCATTAGAGAATGTAAGTCCAATAATACCCTCATCACCGGGCGCAATAAACTTATTAGTCTTTCTAAGCAAAGTATCTGTAAAGTTTTTAATTATACCTAAATGTTGTGGCGGATATTTAAACAAACGAAGGTAATGCCCTATTCCCGTATACTTTATTTTTTTAGTCTTAGGCTTACCCATAAATACCTTGTTTTCTTTACTGAATTTGGGCTCCATTACATTATTTTTAGTGAATATAAGTTTGCCTTTTTCAATAACTATTTTACCACCGTCGCCGGTTATTTCCAAACGATTGGTTCCGGGAGCGTCATGGGTAGACGTAATAAATACACCCGTTGCCCCGTTAGCGAATTTGCAGTAAGCTGTAACGTCGTTTTCAACGTTTATATCCCTTTCTCTTGTGGATAAGGTCGCATTTACCGATACCGGAAGTCCAGCAAGCCAAGTAAATAAATCTAACTGATGAGGACATTGGTTGATAAGAACTCCACCACCTTCGCCCCACCATGTGCCACGCCACCCGCCTTGCGCGTAGTATGCGCCCGGACGGTACCAGTTGGTAATAATCCAAACTATGCGTTTTAACTCGCCTAATTGTCCACTTTCAATTATCTCTTTAGCCTTTATGTATAAAGGATTGGTACGTTGATTGAACATCATACCAAAAAGCAAATCTTTATGTTTTTTTGCTTCCTCATTCATTTCCCTAACCTGTTTGGTATAAACACCTGCAGGCTTATCGCATAATACGTGCAGATTGGCTTTCATCGCGTCAATAGCAATTTCCGAATGGAAATAATGCGGAGTTTCTACCATAACAGCATCAATTAGACCTGATGTAAACATTTCTTTATAATCTGAAAAGACTTTTACACCCTTAAAGTTTTTTTCTGCGTATTCCCTTCTCTCAGCAGATGCATCACAAACTGCTACAAGCTTAGAACCTTTTAATACAGCTCCCGCTTTCAATAAAAACTTAGCATAAAGCGAGCCTTGTTTACCTATTCCTACAATGCCATACCTTACCTTATCCATTAAACACCTGCCTTATTTAGAATTGCTTTTAAATTGTTATATTGCCATAAATACACCTGTTTACGAGTGACCTTTTCCATTTTCTTTACACCGCATTTGATATCTATCAATTCATATACCTTGCGGAAAGTTGCAAATTTTTTCAAAGGAAGTAAATAAACAAGGCGTTTTGTCAACGCATACTTCAAAGTGTGTGGCTCCAAAGTTAAAAAGCCGTCATAAGCATTTTGTACAAGGTCATTTACTACTTCCTGAATCTTGCCATCGCCTATACCTAACGGAACTTCAACGCCTTCAATACAATCTTTCATATGATAATAAACTGTGTAATCTTTTACCTTGTTGTATGCTTCTAGCGGATCACAATTACACTGAATGTAATTAGATGCGTCATAGCATAGCGCAAATTGTGGATTATTTATTGCATTATAAAGTTGTAAAACTCTTTCGGGCGTATCGCCGTATATATGCTTTTCGTTTTCGTGTAGTAATATAACGTCTGTTCCTTCTACAACTTTCAAAAAGCCTTTCATTTTTTCTACAACAATGGGGAAATATTTATCATAATCGCCTAAAGAATCAACAAAGAATGAAAATACTCTTATGTATTTGCAATCCATTTCTTTAGCAATTTTTACAAGTTCGCTAAGTTTATCAAGTTGTTTTTGATAACCTTCTTCATCTGCTAGTTTTACCTTACCAATAGGCGAACCTATAGATGAAAATTTTACGTTAGCATTATCCAGTCTTGGCTTAATATCACGCACAAATTTATCGTAACCAATTTCGGCAATACTTGTTCCGTCTATGCTTCTTGGACACATATAGCTTTCACCTAGTTCTTTGAGTATAAGTAATTGCTTATCCAAGTTCAAACTCACCTCATCTGTAAAACCACTGATTTTGATCATAAATTTACCTCTCTATTTAAAATTATTTGTTCTTCCTTCAGTTTTCTGTTAAGTGTTTCAACGTAAACCTTATCATCAATGGGAAGGATTATTTTTTCATTATTCCATGCGCTTAAATATATACCGTTGATAAGTTCTAATGCATTAAGTCCATCTTGAATAGGCGATATAAGCTCTTCTTTTCCCAAAATAGCATTGGCAAAATTCTTGATAATAAGTAGCTGTTGCCCGCCTCTGATTAAATTTATTCCAAATCCTAGGGTATGGGAATATCTTTTTGTTTTGCGTAATACAAACCCATATCCGAATTTTGTTTTGGCATTAACGGTAGGTTCATCTTTAGATAAGGTATAGACGCACATCTTTAATCCGTCTATCACAATGCGACCTTTATCTCCTGCTATTTCCAAACGGTTGGCACCTCTAAGCTCGTGCGTACTTGCAGAAAAACTTAAAAATACATCGTCGGGATATTCCATCAATGCAGTTACATCGTTTTCCGTGGTGATTTTTCTGCCTTTTGTAAACATTTTTGCCTCAAGACTTATAGGCATACCTAGTATCCACTGTATCAAATCAAGTTGATGAACGCATTGATTCATCAGCATACCACCACCCTCACCGGCTAAGCTTGCTCTCCAGCCGCCTTGATTGTAGTATGCTTGCGAACGATACCAATCGGTGACTATATAGTTGACTCTTTGCACTTTGCCTATACTTCCACTTTTAACAAGTTCTCGCGCTCTTTTATATAGCGGGTTGGTGCGTTGATTATACATAGCTGCGGCTGTTATTTTATATTGTTTTGCCGCATCAAGTATCCTTTTAGCGTCAGTTGTGGTTACCGAAATCGGTTTTTCTACCAAAACGTGCTTGCCTTTTTCCATACAATAAATTGCTATATCAGCGTGAAAATAATGCTGAGTTGCAATAACTACCGCATCGATTTTTTCCTTTTCGAGCATTTCTTTATAGTCTAAATAGGCTGTCACCTTGCGGTGATTTTTTACAAACTTTGTATTTGTTGCGTTGTCTATATCGCAAACAGAAATAAGACGCGCGCCTTTTACCTTACCTTTATAAAGGTTGCTCGCGTGCCAACTGCCCATTCTGCCTATTCCTATTACTGCAAAGTTTAACATTTATTTACCTTTGAACTCTACCGCTTGCACCACCTGAAATTAGTTTTTCTACTTCTTCAACTGTGACACGGTTAAAATCGCCTTCTATTGTATGTTTTAATGCGCTGGAAGCGACTGCAAACTCTACTGCATCTTGTGGCTCTTTGCCATTTACGATACCATAAATAAGTCCTCCGCAGAAACTGTCTCCACCGCCAACTCTATCGACAATGTGTAGTGGATAAGTCTTGGAATAATATGCTTTACCTTTGGTATAAAGCATTGCGCCCCAATTGTTATCATTGGCTGAAATACTCTCACGCAAAGTGCAAGCAACCGTTGAAAAATTGTATTTTTCAATTAGTTTTTTTGCAACTTCCTCATAGCCTTGTTTATTAAGCTTACCACCTTCCACATTGTTTCCTGACGGCTTAATATCAAATACCATTTCGGCATCTTCTTCGTTGGCTATTAGGATGTCAACATATTTTACCAAAGATGACATAACTTCGTTTGCTTTTCGTCTTGACCATAATTTTTTACGGTAATTAAGGTCGCAACTTACTGTTACACCGTGTTTTTTTGCTGCGATTAAAGACTGCAACGTTATTGCCGCCATACTGTCGGACAAAGCTGGAGTAATGCCAGTAAAATGATAATGAGTAACACCTGTAAATATCTTATCCCAATCAAAATCTGATTCTTTAGCCCCGGAAATAGCAGAATTCGCTCTGTCATATACCACTTTGGACGGGCGAACTGATGCGCCTTTTTCTAAGAAATATATGCCTATTCTTTCTCCGCCAATAGCAATGTTTTTTGTATCTACGCCAAAAGAATTTAATGTTTTTATACAAGCATAGCCTATATCGTTGTCGGGAAGCTTGGATACAAAACTTGTATCTATCCCAAACTGTTGCAGTGAAACTGCAACGTTAGCCTCGCCACCGCCAAAAGTCGCTTGGAATTTTGGCTCTTGTAAAAATCTCAAATAACCTTCGGGCGCAAGTCTTAGCATTATTTCTCCAAATGTAACTACTTTCATAAACCCTCCGTCAAACCTACTGCAATACGTGATTTGTTTTCAATTTCTTCGTAAGTACCTTTTAGCATAAAACTACCGCCGATAGCTTTTACAAAAGGCAGGAGTAAAAATTCTTTCATATTGTTCTCGTCAATTCCGCCCGTTGGTACAAAACTAACTTGCGGAAATGCTGCGGATAAAGCCTTAAGCATTTTCACCCCACCAAAATTTTGCGCCGGGAAAAACTTAAGTACGGTTAAACCTTCTTCTAAAGCAGCCATAATTTCTGTTGGTGTAACGGCACCCGGAATATAAGGTATATTTTTTCTATTGCAAACTTTATTTACGCTCGAACTAAATCCAGGAGATACTATAAATGTCGCGCCTGCGTTTATCGCTTGGACACACTGTTTTTCATTTATTACAGTGCCTGCGCCTACCATCATATCGGGAAAAGTTTTTCTTGCAAGGCTGATAGCGTCTGGGGCGCAAGACGTACGGAAAGTAATCTCCGCAACCTTAATCCCTCCGTTATATAAACCTTGTAGTGTCGGGACGGTGTCTTGCAATGTGTTAAGGACAACCACCGGTACTATCTTATTAGTATTTAAAAATGAATAATCCATATTACACCCCACTGTATGCGTTAAAACCGCCGTCTATTGGAAGCACAACCCCTGTTATAAAGCTTGCATCTTCTTCTGAAAGTAATAGTTTCGTAGCGCCCATAAGTTCATCAATTTCACCAAATCTAAACATTGGCGTAGCGCTTAAAATCTTGCCTGTCCTTGCAGTTGGCTGACCATCTGCGTTGAAAAGAAGATCTTTATTTTGTTTAGTCACAAAAAATCCCGGAGCAATAGCGTTGACTCTTAT
>DATFIH010000146.1:0-3298 GCA_035270205.1 Clostridia bacterium
CAATAGCTACAATAACAACAATACTTATTATTGACACTCCGCCGACAATTAAAACAGTTTCATTTGCTATATCGTTTATATTTGATTCTTCACACCCTACTGCAAAATTTGAAAAGCTGTTTGTCGAAAATTTTACAAACCCATTTTCATAGCTTACGTTTTCAACTTGAGTGATACTTTCATTCTGCAAAGCCCACACCTTGACGTTGCTAGGATCTTCATTTTCTTTTAAAATATAGGGCAAGCTAAGTTCTATAACATCGCTAAACTCAACCTCTTGATTATCAATAAGTAAAGACAAATTATAAATTTTACTGTTTGTGGTAAAGTTGTTTTTTAGCTTATATTCATTTATGTCCACCACGCTTACGCTTATCACTACCGGATTAAGCTTTGCTTTGGTTTTAAGATTACAAAGCGTTTGCTTGTCGATATTTATCATACAGTTAGCAACGTTTAGTTGCAAGTTTTCTTTAGAAAAATCTTCTTCGCTAATCGTTGCGCCATTTTCAATATTTTGAGGAGGTGATATTATATCATCTTCCTCACTTTTATCACTTGGTATGACTATCTCCACTTCCAGAATAAATAAAGTTGCAGTTAAGATGGGAATTTCATCATAATTATTATTTACCGTAAAATTAGCATTTGCGATGTATTCGCCTATTTCGACTCCCGAATTATTGGTATAAGTTACCTTAACCAAGCTATTTAGTTCTCCGCTTATCTCAATTGTATGGACTAAACCGTCATAATACACTTTTTTATCGTCAAACGATATCGACTTAGTATCAATCTTTGCTTTATCTATTTTAACTGTAACAACTTTACTCTTTGCTATTTTTTCTTGATTATTATAATTGACTTTAGCCTCACAGTAATAGTTGCCCGAATCGCTAACGTCTATTATTCCTAATACTTGCCCTTCGTAAACACTCTCCTTACTATCATCTCTATACCATTTATATATGATTTGGTCTAAATCGTGGCTTACTTCAAATACAAGTTCTTCTTTTTGTCCATCGTATACTTTGTCAATATTGTGGGGACTTCCCACAATTTTGGGAACATTCAATTCCCACTTTGCAAAAATGTCGACATCGTTCGACGGCATAAATTGTAAAGTTTGCGACCATTCTACAAATGTAACTCCTTTCTTTTCGGGTGCATCGGGTACAGGGACAGGCGACTTATATTTCACATCGGTATATACGATAAATTCATTGTTTTCTTCTTGCATATAGCGCAAATTATATCCATTCCTTTGATATTTAATATGAATTTCTGTCGAGCCGTCAGCGTTTATTTTTTGTTGTTCATAATCAAGCGCAAAATAGCCTTTTCTTTCTTGTGGCAAAGCTACTGTCATGCTGTCTGTATTTCCGTTCAATTCATCTACAGTTTCGGGAACATAATATGTTTCTTGTAATGTTTGCAAAAAATGTAATACCTTGTAGCGAGTTTTTATTGGTTCCCATTTTGCTACCACATTTGCATTATCGATGCAAGCGCCAACAGGTAAATCTACCCATTCCAAAAACTTATAGCCTAAACGCTCGGGCATATCTATATCATTGCGATCTATTTTCTGTTTATATTTATAAGTTTTAATCAAATAGGGCTCTGTATCACAATCAAGCAATCTAAAACTTATATTATATAAATTTCTTATATAATATATATCAATTACTGTACTCCCGTCGCCGTTTATATTTGTTTGTATAATTTCTTGCGCAGTAAATCCTTCATAATCTTTTGCAATAGCCAGGGTATCGGTATCGGTTGTGCCTAAAAGTATTTCGTTAAAATTTAGATTGTAATCACTGCTTTCAACGTTCTCAAGATTATGTCGCACCGTGTATTGTATATTACTGTCGGCTGTATATTTTGCAATAAAGGTTGTAGATTTTTCCCATTTGCCAAAAGTTTCTTCATCAAACGAAATATCATCTTCCGATAACCACTTGTCAAATGTATAGCCTGCTTTTATCGTCCCTTTAGGCAAGGTAAAGAAAGATTCAGACATGACTTTGCTTGCGTTGTAGTATATTGTTGATGTGAGATTTTCATATACTGTATCGCTTTCAATATCGTTAAAGCTAAGCGTTATTTGTCTTTCGTAAATTGCATAAAACGTCTTGCTTTGGCTTAACTCAATCGTTTCTCCTACCATGTACTCCATTTCTTTTGCATCAACGTCGTCTCGCCAACCTACTGCTTGCCATCCTTCTATATGATTTATATCGGGCAAAGAAAAACTATAAAATGTTTCGTTGTTGAACGAAATACCTTCTATAATAGTCGACGTAGATTCTTCCACCAAAGATATTTGTATAGTTACACTAAAGATTGCATAAAGCGTAATATCTTCATCACCCATAACTAAGGTTTCTAGTCCTTCTTCTGAATTACAGTCGGTATGCCAACCTACAAATATGTAATCTTCTTTTTCCGCGTTTACTTGAAGATCTACACCTTCGCCTTTTGCAACAAACAGCTCAACAGATTCTCCGCCACCATTATGAGTTGCATTGTAAGTTACTAGGTGTGTTGTGTCGATATCTGTGCCAAAGTTAGGGTATTCGTTATTTGCTGCCCATTGCAATAATGTAAGTTCATATACTTCGGCATAATGCTCCGCTCCATAGTTTAGCGTTTCGCATAATGACCTTTCCGAATTTTCATTATTAATAGCGATATTAATCATACTTTCGTAGTTTTCAAAGCTGGCGCACAAACTATCATCAGTATTTGAGTCGGCAAGCCCAATAGCTATTATATCCTGTGGATTTTGTAAATAGTAATTGTTACAGATGACGTTGCCACTACTTGTTCCACCTACAATGCCCCCACGAGACTTTGTAGTAGATACTAAGCCTGTATTATAACAATTTATAATTGTAGATTTTTGCACGTAGCCTGCTATTCCACCCGCATATTTACCAAAAACGTAACTTGAATTATGACAGTTAATAATTTTTGACGCTTGGCAATTAGCAACAATACCGCCCGAATAAATCGGAAAACTATTCCCATCGTATCCGCCCAAATATCCATTAATTACTCCCAAATTATAAATAGTTGCTTCGTTTACAAAACCAAACAAAGCAGCAGGTGCAGTGCCAAGTGTAAATATACCACTTACTCGAAATCCGTTGCCGTTTAAAACGCCCATAAAATAGTTGGTTTTATTGCCAATAGCATCCCATATTACAACTTCATCAGTACCATTTGTCGGATGAAAATCACCAATTGAATCAAAAGTGCCATCATTTAATACTATATCGCATGCTAATTC
>DATFIH010000147.1:0-10334 GCA_035270205.1 Clostridia bacterium
TTCCATAACGTAAGCAATAGGTCCACCTTCTCTTGCTTCAGGGGAAATATGTCCTATCGCTGCGCCTCGTGTAGCTCCTGAAAACCTTCCATCGGTAATTAGCGCAACGTCGGCATCCAGTCCCATTCCAACTATTGCTGAAGTAGGTGAAAGCATCTCACGCATACCCGGACCGCCTTTAGGTCCTTCGTATCTTATTACAACAACTTCACCTTTGTTGATTTTGTTGCTATAAATAGCTGCTATTGCGCTTTCTTCGCTATTAAAAACTCTTGCTTTGCCAGTAAAAAGATGCATTTCTTTTCTTACCGCGCTCCGCTTTACAACTGCGCCTTTAGGTGCAAGATTACCAAATAGCACTGCAAGTCCACCACTGTTTGAATATGGATCTGATA
This sequence comes from Clostridia bacterium, assembly GCA_035270205.1. GTDB lineage: Bacteria > Bacillota > Clostridia > Christensenellales > DTU072 > CAG-1782. Next base: position 396 of record DATFIH010000147.1, read on the forward strand.
CCGTTTTTATAACGTCGGTATCAATTGTTTTTACGTTTAGTAAATTTTCCCCTACGGTATAACCGGTAACTGTTTTTACATCGGTATCAATAAGTCCTTTTTTGTTAAGCTCTGCCATAACCGCTTGCACTCCGCCTGCACGGTGCAAATCTTGTACATGGTGTTTACCTGAAGGCGCAAGCTTGCAAAGATTGGGTGTAACTTTGCTGACTTCATTTATAAGCTCCAGTTCAAAAGGAATATCCCCTTCTCTACAAATTGCTGCCAAATGCAAAACAGTATTTGTAGAACATCCAAGCGCCATATCAACGGCAAGAGCATTTTTTATAGAGCATAAATTGATGATATCTTTAGCTTTAATATCGTTTTTTACCAGTTCCATTATCTTTTCTCCCGTTTGTTTAGCAAGTCTTAACCTCTCTGCATAAACAGCGGGTGTCGTTCCATTTTTTGGCAAGCTAATACCAATGGCTTCAGTAAGACAATTCATAGAATTTGCGGTAAACATCCCCGAACACGAGCCACAAGTCGGGCACGCGCTTTCTTCGATACGCAACAATTCGTCATTGTCTATTTTCGCCGCTTTACACGCGCCTACCGCTTCATAAACACTGTTATAATCAAGATAATTATTGTTGCTGTCGGCAATAGAGAGCATAGCTCCGCCACAAACAAAAATGGACGGGCGGTTTAGCCTAACTGCGGCGAGTAGCATACCTGGAACAATTTTGTCACAACTAGGTATAAAAACAAGCCCGTCAAAACAATGAGCCTTGACCATACATTCGATACTGTCGGCTATTATTTCCCTGGTGCAAAGGGAGTATTTCATACCCTCGTGCCCCATTGCAAGTCCGTCACAAACACCGATTGTATTAAACTCTAAAGGTGTTCCTCCGCTTGAAAGCACTCCGTCTTTTACTGCTCTTGCTATAAGATTTAGATTGGTATGCCCAGGTACTATTTCATTAAATGAATTAACTATACCGATAATGGGCTTTTCTATCTGCTTTTGCGTCAATCCGTTTGCTTTTAGCAACGAGCGCGCCGGGGCTCTTTCCATTCCTTTTTTCAAATTATCTGATATCATATTTGCTCTTTCCTTATAATTTTTAATTATTTCTTACAAATACGGTGCAAAACCGTATTTGTAAGGGATTATATTATTCATTAAAGTCTTGCTTTTCCCACGTCATTTTGGAACGCAAATCAGCGCCTGTTTTTTCGATAAGGTGTTCACTTTCTTGCCTTCTTACTGCGTTAAAATGTGGACGTCCAGCTTGATTTTCTAAAATCCAATCTCTTGCAAAGCTACCGTCTTGAATTTCGGATAACACCTTTTTCATTTCCTTTTTGCTATCTTCGTTTACGATTCTCTTGCCTATCTTGTATCCGCCGTATTCTGCCGTATCGCTAATAGAATAACGCATAAATGACAATCCGCCGTTAACTACAAGGTCAATAATAAGCTTCATTTCGTGCAAACATTCAAAGTATGCGCTTTCAGGTTGATATCCAGCCTCTACCAAAGTTTCAAAACCTGCTTTCATAAGTTCAGCAACGCCACCGCAAAGTACCGCTTGTTCGCCAAAAAGGTCGGTTTCCGTTTCTTCTTTAAAGGTTGTTTCCAAAATTCCTGCTCTTGCTCCGCCAATACCTTTTGCATAAGCTAAAGCTGTCTGATGCGCTGTGCCTGAATAATCTTGGTATACCGCAACTAAATCGGGTACGCCTTTACCTTCTTTATATTGACTTCTTACAGTGTGTCCTGGACCTTTTGGCGCTATCATAATAACGTCAACAAATTTAGGCGGAACTATTTGTCCGTAATGAATATTGAATCCGTGAGCAAATGCCAAAGTCATACCCTCTTTCAAATTGGGTGCAATATCATTTTTATAAAGTGCAGCTTGTTTCTCGTCATTAACAAGGATCATAACAACGTCGCTTGCCTTAACGGCGTCTGCAGTGTTCATAACCTTAAGACCTCTTTTTTCTGCCTTTTCCTTGGACTTGGAGCCTTCATATAAACCTACGATAACATCCACTCCAGAATCTTTTAGATTGAGCGCGTGCGCGTGTCCTTGACTACCGTATCCTATTATTGCTACAGTTTTTCCCTTTAGATTGTTTAGTTCACAATCTTTTTCATAATAAATTTTAGCCATTTCTTTTCTCCTTTTTTTATAAATATGTTTTAATTATTAGTTTTTATTATTGCCTAGTATTTTACTACCTCTGGATATTGCCGTCATTCCCGTTCGGCATAATTCTTCTACTCCAAAAGGCATCATATACTCTAAAAATGCGTTACACTTTGAGCTGTCTCCAGTTATTTCTAAGGTAATATACCCTGGACTTAGGTCTACAACTTTCGCACGGAATATAGACGTCGCTTCCAAAACTTCGCTCCGCTTTCCTTGCTCAACGTTGACTTTCATAAGCAACAACTCTCTCTTAACGGTATTTTCTAGCTCCATTTCTTCTATGATTATAACGTCGTGTAACTTTTCTAGTTGTAGCCTTATTTGCTCTTTGATATATTCGTCGCCCGTTGCCGTTATGGTAATGCGTGACACTTTGTTATCTAGAGTCTCACCAACCGATAAGCTGTCAATGTTAAAACCACGTCTTGCAAACAGCCCCGAAACTCTCGTTAGCACGCCTGCTTCGTTTTTAACAAGCATAGACAGTATAAATCTTTCCTCTTTCATTTTTCCTCCTTTTTATGCCTTTAATATCATGTCTTTTATAGTACCGTTAGGCGGTATCATTGGTAGTACTTTTTCATCAGGGTCAATTGCTACTTCCAATAAGTATGGTCTATCAAATTTTACAGCATCTTTTATAGCATTATCTAGTTCGTTAAGGTCTGTTATTTTTTGTCCGTCCATACCAAACGCTTTTGCAAGCATAACGTAGTCCGTTTTTCTATTTAATGAAGTACACGAATATCTGCCCTCAAAGAACAATGTTTGCCATTGTCTTACCATACCAAGCGCGTTGTTATTCATAACAACAATAACAATAGGAAGATTGTAGCTAACAACTGTTGCCATTTCGTTCATATTCATATGGAAACCGCCATCGGAAGTAAAAAGCACCGTTTTCCTCTTAGTTCCTACCGCCGCGCCTATGCTTGCGCCCAAGCCAAAGCCCATTGTGCCAAGACCGCCTGACGTAATAAACGTGCGTGGTGCGTGAAACTTATAATATTGCGCTACCCACATTTGATGCTGACCAACGTCTGTAGCAATTACGGTTTCGGGGGCAACGTGGCTATTAACAGTTGCTATAACTTGTTGTGGATTCAACCTTGATTTATCCATTTCCAGTTGAGAATCAACACAATTTTTTATTTCTTCTACTTCATTTTTCCATTGCTTTCTTTCAATTTTGGGTAATAACTGAATAAGGCGTGTCAACATTTTTTTCACGTCACCAATTAAAGCAACGTAAGCAGGTATGTTCTTTCCTATTTCGGCAGGGTCTATGTCTATATGCAACACCTTTTTGCCGTCAATAAATTTTACCTTGTTGCCCGTAGCTCTGTCAGAAAATCTTGTTCCTATCGCTATTATTAAATCAGAACTGGACAAAGCTTTATTAGAGCAATATCTTCCGTGCATACCCGTCATACCTAAGAACCTGGGATTGCTAGAGTCTACAGCACTCAAACCCATCATTGAGGTTCCTATTGGCGCATCTATGGCATCCGAAAATGCCGCAAGTTCGCTTGACGCATTTGATATTACAACACCACCGCCTGCGTAAATAAATGGGCGTTTGCTTTCTTTTATAATATTTAATGCGTCATTAAAAGCTAGCACTCCATTTTCATATCTTTTATTATCATCCATTTTGGGTATAGCTTCATATTCGGTTTCTGCCACCTGTATATCTTTCGGTACATCGATCAGTACTGGTCCCGGTCGTCCAGAATTTGCTATGACAAAAGCCTCCCTTATAGTATTAGCTAGGTCTTTTATATCCTTAACCATATAATTGTGCTTTGTTATTGGCATTGTTATGCCGCAAATATCAACTTCTTGAAAGCTGTCACGCCCGATAAGACTTCTTGCAACGTTGCCGGTTATTGCAATCATTGGTGTAGAGTCTAAAAAAGCAGTTGCAATACCTGTAACAAGGTTTGTTGCGCCAGGGCCTGAAGTTGCTATCACAACGCCCGTTTTGCCCATAACTCTGGCATAGCCATCAGCAGCATGCGCCGCGCCTTGTTCGTGACTTGTGGTGTAATGCTTTATCCTGTCGCAGTTTTTATATAATTCGTCGTATATATTAAGCACCGCTCCGCCTGGATAACCAAATACTGTATCCACGCCTTTTTCAATAAGCGTTTCTATAATTATTCTGGCTCCTGATATTTTCATAATTCTTTCTCCTTGCTGACTTTATTAATTTAACAAAAAAAACCTTCGACTGTTTGCCGAAGGTTTGAATAATTTTTATATACTTATAATAACTACCTTAATTTCGGCAAACTCAAAAAGACACTATCGACTAGGAGTAGTGCGATAATGCTAATGCTAATTATAATGACGGATGCCGATATAAAATTGAGCATTTAAGTTCTCCTTATATTAAAGCTTATGCTTAAAATTAACATATAGTAATTATCATTGTCAAGTATTTTCAATAAATAATTACTTATTTTTTAAAAATTCTAAAAAATTGCTTTGCTACTAAATATTATCCGTAATAGGCTTTATTTCTGAATTTCGATGATACTCCACTATTTACTTAGCTTGCACGTTTTCATTTCTTGACAATCTTGATAATCTTTTTTTTCTTCTTCAGTAACTAACTCCAAGCGCGGAACTCTAATTGGCTTGTCGCTTTTATCTAGCGCAACCAACACAAAAACTGCGCTGTTTATAAGTTGGCGCACGCATTCCTTTTCTACATATGCCGATACTTTTATATGCATAGACGTATTGCCTACGTATATTATCTTGCCTGTAATAACGATAAGGTCATTTATAAACGCTGGTAAAGCGAAATCCACTTTTTCGATAGAAACCGTGGTAACTTCATATCCTGAGTGCCGTCTTGCAACGACAGCGCCGACTACGTCCATCCACGCAATAAGCTGTCCACCAAACAACCTTCCCGAACCGTTTTTATGTTGTGAAAAAACTATTTGGCATTGCTCTGTGTAAGAATCCATTACCTTTTTTGTCTGCATGTCTACCTCTTTTACTTAATATATTTTACTCGCCTTACCATACTCTCAAACTAATTTGTAGAATATAATTATTATCAGTATAAATGATAACTGCGTTTTAAGCAAATAATCTTGTAAAATGTAATACACTAAAGGTATTTTGTTAAACTAGCGTTAAATTATATTTTCTAAAGAAAAAGTCAAGCTGTATAAGATATGCAAAAATTTGGGGCGTTCTCATAAGCTGTCCGTACCAAGGACTTTTTAAAACAACTCTATTTTCCTTAAGGTCGTTAAAAAAGTTTTTGTCCACAAGGTGGGACAGTATACTCCCTTTATAGCCGATAAGTGACTGCGCTTTCGTCTCAACATATTTATTAAATACAGGGTTATAGGTTTTTGGATATGGATTCTTTTTTCTAAAAACTATATCTTTGGGCAACAAGTCCTTAAACGCTTCCCGCAATATTCCCTTTTCCCTACCGTACAAAGCCTTGAATTCCCAAGGCATATTAAAGGCATATTCTGCCAAATGGTAGTCGCAAAGCGGCACTCTTACTTCTATGCCTGCATATACGCTCATTCTATCCGAGCGCTCTAAAAGAGTTTGCATAAACCAATTAAAGTTTAGCATAAACATTTCTCTGATACGGCGGTTTTTATTGCTATCTGTATCGAGATAATCGGTATATTTTACTGTTTTTTTATACTCGTTTTGTACAAATTCTTGAGCATCGTCACCAAAGTCGGCGCCTGCAAAAAGTTTTTTTCTCATATCAGTTGCATCCGACCAAGGAAAAGTATTTTTATATAACAATTCATCATTATGATACCATGGATATCCGCCTAGTATCTCATCAGCGCATTCACCCGAAACGCAAACTTTGTGTTCTTTTGCTATTTCCTTTAAAAATAACAGCAATGACGAATCTATATCGCCCATACCGGGAAGGTCACGCGCGTCTGCCGCATCTATTATGCTTTTTGCAACTTCTATATTATCTAAAACTTCATATTTATGATGACTGCCAATAAAATCAACCATCATATCTATATATATATTGTCTTGAGAGGGCTGAAAACTGTTTTGCTCGAAGTATTTTTCGTTGTCCTCATAATCGACTGAATATGTGTCTAATGTAACATTTTTTTTAGCTAGGTACTTTGCCGCCACCATAGATATTATGCTAGAGTCAAGTCCGCCTGAAAGCATACAAGAAAGCCCACAAGGTGCGTCCAATTGCCTATTAATTGCGTCTATTGTGAGATTCCTAGTCTTTTCTATCGTTGTTTCCAAATTGTCTATATGCTTAGTAGCAACAAATGACCAATAGCTATTAACTTTTAATCCATCTTTGTTATAAGTTAAATATTCGCCCGGTTTTAGTTCTTGCAAACCTTTGATTACACCACAGCCTATACTTCTTGCCGGACCTAGCAGCAATAGCTGTTTAAGTCCATACCTGTCTACTTCTTTTTTTACAATGCGGCAAGCAAGCAGAGTTTTTATGAGGGAGCCAAACAAAATGCCTTCTTTATATCTATAAAAGAACAAAGGCTTCACTCCAATACGGTCTCTTGCTAAAAACAATTCTTTTGCGTTTTTTGCCCAAATAGCGAGAGCAAATACACCGTTAAATTTTGTTAGGCACCCTCTACCCCACTCTATATAAGAATATAAAACAAGTTCTGTGTCGGATTTTTCCTTAAAAACATATCCTAGCTCAAATAGCTGATTTGATATATCTTCTTTATTATATATTTGACCTGTAAACACTAAAGTGTATTCTTCCATGTGGCTTTTTATCGTTAGCGGCTGTATTTTATTTTCTCCGCTGATCAAAGCGGCGCAGTCGTCTATATAGAGTCCGCCACCATCACTTCTTGGTGTTTTTAACATCTGATCTAAGGTGACTATCTCATTTTTCATATCCACTGAATAATCAATTCGACCTGCTATTATATTCATTTAAATTCCTCGTAAAATCGGCTGTATTTGTTTGCCTGACAACGTTTGCTCAATAGCTTCATTAAGCATTTCGTAGTGCGCAACCAATGAATTTGTTTTATCTATATAATTATCTTGTGAAAATGGCACAAAGTATATATTTTTCTTGTTCATTAGTTCTCCAATATTTTTGGCATTGGCCGCAAGTCCGTCATTGGTCGATACTGCAACAAGCACAGGCTTATTGTTGCGCAAGTGCGCTTTTGCCGCCATCAAAACGGGCGTATCTGTGATTGCGTGATTTAGCTTTGCCAAAGTATTCCCCGTACAAGGAGCAATTATTATAAGATCCAGTTTCTTTTTTGGTCCTATCGGCTCTGCTTCAGATATGGTAGTTATTGGCGCATTGCCTGTGAGAGTTGTTATATCCTCGTAAAATTCCTTTGCCAAATAGAATCTTGTATCCATTTGCGTTACGTTAAATGAGAATATCGGGAATACGTTATAACCGTTTTCCATAATATTTTTAATTTCGGGCATTAGCCTTTTAAAAGTACAAAATGACCCTGTGATGCATAATCCAATATTTTTCATAATTCATTTTCCTAAAACTTTCATAATGATGTCTTTAATGTACAATCCTGCCGTTTTAGGCGCCACTTTTCCAGGCACTCCCAAAGCGTGCAAATAATTTAGATTTAAATACGTAGCCTGTTCGTAATCAACCCCGCCGGGGTTCGAAGCCAGATCCAAAATAAAACAATCTTTATTGATAAGCTTAAGCGTTTCTCCTTCCAATATTTTTTTAGGTATGGTGTTTATGATTACGGAAAAATTACCTAATTTTTCTTTATAACTTGACAATGTGCAAACTTCGTCTGCAATTATTGAAGCTATGGAAAACTCTTTTTTGTCGTCAGTTGCTACTGTAACCACAGAATAATTATCCTTAAATAACTTACTAACCGATTTTCCAACTCTTCCATATCCAAGAATAAGAACAGGCATTAGTTTAAGCGTAGTTGTTGTGTTAAAAATGACGTGACCCAATGCCCCTTCTGCTGTTATATAAGCATTCTTTACAATAAAGATTTCATCTTCTAATAGATTGTAAAATTTTACATTTTTTTTATTTAGAATTTGTTGAACTTCTTTGCTTACACCTCTTGAAAAAAGCGTAGAGTTTTCTTCAAACTTCTCTGCGAGTTGCTCTGTTACTTTAGTAAGTAACGAACGTACGTATATTTTCTCAAACCCTATAAACTTATTCTCTTCTCCCATAGAAAAGGGTGCAAATCCTTCTTTAATAAGCGATTCGTTCAAATAGTAGTCTCTTTTATCATTTATTTCCACACAAACAGCTCTCGCCATTATCTCCTCATTCTCCCATAATATTTGTATATGAGCACAACTTTTTTATTGTTACTTGTATTAAATATCAAAAAACGCACCAAATCGGTGCGTTTTTATAACTTCATATAGATTTTTTACCTAATAGCTTTATACTGCTTCTAAATTATACTCAATCAATATACCTTGTAAAAAATTCAATCATTTTTTTGTTTGCTTCGATAGATTCTTGCCATAAGGGTTGAGAAACATTAAAAACGTGTCCTAAAGCGTTGCCGCTGTTGGTAGGTGTTTCATAAAAGTGCAATTCGCACTCAACACCTTTTTGTTTCATTTTACCATAACCGCTCAGTACTGTTTTCTTAAGGAAATCGCCATAGCAACTAATAATAAAAGAAGGCGGCATTTTTTCCGAAATATTAGCGGTAAAATCGGCATAAGAAAAATACTTGGATCTTTTATACCCTTTGCCAAAGATCGCGCGAAGATATAAAATGCCCGAAAATGGTATCTTGCTTGCTTTTGTTATGTCAAATGCAGGACAGATGAAACCTATCGCTTTTATCTTTAAATTGGTTTTTAGGTTAAATACCTCCTGTAGTTTTTCGCTTGCCATAATATTTGCCATTAACGAGGCGAGGTGTCCGCCTGCGCTATCACCTACTAAGAAAATGTTGTTTGCGTCAAGCTCATAGCTCTCTGCATTTTTTTCTATCCAATTTAATGCGGCAAAACAATCGTCAAGCTGCTTATTATAGGTTACTTCCGGGGCAAGACGATAACTAATATTTACCACTGCAAAACCAAGGGCGGCTAGGTGCATACAAAACTTTTTGTTAAGTTCCTTGTCGCCATAATACCAGCCCCCACCATGTATATCCATAATAACGGGAAGTTTTCCTCTTGCGCCACTTGGGCGATACACATCTAGCATATGATACTTATGCCCATCATCTAAATAAGGTATATCGTTTTGTTCATTTACATTTTCAGGAGTAGGTTGTTTATCAAGACGTATCTTGTCAAATTTTCCCGTTTTTTGCCAATGTCTTTGAGCAAGTTTCATTATACAACCACTCTCCTTTACAGTTTTTCACCTTTTACTATATCAAGTATAACATTTTTCATTTGCCAAATAAATATTATTTGTATTTTATAGGTTGTGCTTTTTCTTTGCTGTTTTTTGCTTTCCCCTGCAATTCCGGAACCGGAGCTTGTTTATTGCCGTATTTTTTTTCACTATCCATTCCATCGCCTGGTTTATATCTTTTCATTCCTTGTTTGGCCATAGCATACCTCCTTTACAAAATATGTAAGGTATTACTATTTATTTTCTATAAGACTGTTTAGATAGTCACGCAAAATATCGAGCTTTTCTTCTTTCATCGCTTGCTTATCTGCAAAAGGATTATTTATATTTAACTTATCATATTTTTCAAAACCCATAGTATGAAAT
>DATFIH010000148.1:0-7622 GCA_035270205.1 Clostridia bacterium
TATTTTTTGCAAACCCGGGGGAAATAATTGTGACGATGGTTATGATAGGGGTGGGCAACTTTATGTAAAGCTTGTTTTTTATGTCAATTTTTTGCAACAATCCAAGTTTAATAATAATTAATAAACGAAAAATCCATAATAAGGTTAGGAGATTATATTATGGCATATTCGTATAAGAGCAGCATAAGTTTTGGTTTAGTGTATATCCCTGTCAACTTACATTCTTGTGTAAAAACTAAGGATATAGCTTTTAATTTTATAGATAAAAATACGATGTCCAGGATAAGATATAAAAAAACTTGCCTTGATTGCCAAGGTGAAGAGGTCAAAAACGAGGATATTGTAAAAGGGTATGAATATGAAGATGACACCTATGTCATTTTGGAAGATAAAGATTTTGAAAAAGTAAAAAGCAAGCGGGATAAAACTATTACCATAGAAAAGTTTGTCGCGCTTAATAGTATCGACCCGATTTACTTTGACAAAACATACTTCGTTGTGCCCACAGGTGCCGAACAAGCGTATAGCCTTCTTATGGGCGCTATGGATTCTAAAGGTATGGCTGGTATCGCAAAAACGGTGCTTGGCAATAAAGATACTTTGATTGTGCTACGTGTAAAAAACGGACAAATGTTATTAAACACCTTATATTTTGAGGATGAAATTCAAGTATCACCTGCCCAAAACTTTAAGCCTGTAAAAACTGGGAAAGAATTGGAACTAGCTAAAAGCTTGATAGAGAATATGAGCGAAGCTTTTGATATATCCGACTACAAGGATGAATATCGTCAAAAACTTGTTGAGTTGATTGATTCTAAAATAAGTGGAAAAACGCTTCAATTACCCAAAGAAAAAGAGCAAAGGCACGTAGGTAGTTTGATGGATGCTCTACTGCTTAGTATAGAATATTCTAAAAATATAGAACCTAAAAGGTCTGAGCCAAAAACGACTAAAGCAAAAACGCCACTGACAAGGAAAACAACAACAAAGACAATACCGAAAGCGTCGACCCAAAGAAAAAAGGCGGGAGGCTGATTATGACGGAAAAATTAAAAAAATACAACGAAAAAAGAAATTTTGAAAAGACAAAAGAGCCAACAGGAAAGGTTGCAACTCCCCCCCAAAATAAAAAATTGCATTACGTTATTCAGCATCACCTGGCACGTCGTGACCATTATGACGTTAGGCTGGAGTGGGAAGGCGCGTTGCTTAGCTGGGCATTGCCTAAAGGTCCGTCCTATAATCCCAACGATAAAAGGTTGGCAATACAGGTTGAGCCACATCCGTATGATTATAAGGACTTTGAAGGCACTATTCCGAAGGGCGAATATGGTGGCGGGACGGTAATGCTATGGGACGAAGGTTATTGGGAGCCGCAAGTAGATGTAGATGAGGGGTTAGCAAATGGGTCGCTTAAATTTATTTTATATGGGCACAGGCTACAAGGGAAGTGGGCACTAATACGTTTTGCACCTAAAGAAGGCGATAGTAAAGACAATTGGCTTATGCTCAAGGAAAAGGATGAGCATACAAAAGATTATGACGGTATAGCCGAATTTACAACAAGCGTGAGAACAGGTCTAACAATGGAAGAAATAGAGCGCGGAGTAAAAAAAAAGTCTAAAAATCCAGTAGATGAAGTAAATTTACAGCTTGCAAAGTTGGTAGAAACAGCGCCTAAGATAGGTGATTGGGTATATGAGCCGAAGTATGACGGTTATAGAATAGTTGCATACGTTCAAGAAAACAAGGCGCGACTTATGACACGCAATGGCCAGGATTATACCACGCATTTTGCAAGCATTGCATCATCGCTTGCTACTTATGCCAACAATAGAGCTATGATTTTAGATGGAGAGGCTGTAATAATTGACAACGAGGGAAAAACCGATTTTCAAGCCTTGCAAAATTATATAAAAAAGCCTTCGGGAAAAGAACTCACGTATGTAGTTTTTGATATTCTTGCCCTTGATGGTAAGGATTTGCGAAATGAAAGCCTTTTAGACAGAAAAGACGTCCTTGCCAACCTGATGAAAAACGCGCCCGATAACATATATTATAGCAAACATATAACAGGCAACGGTAACAGCTACTTTGAAACAGCTTGTGAACTTTGCTTGGAAGGGATAATAGGCAAAAAAGCCGATTCCGTTTATAGCGGAACAAGAAACGGCGATTGGATAAAGTTAAAGTGTGATACGCGCCAAGAATTTGTTATAGGTGGATTTACTGTTTCCGATAAGCAAACCAATGGCTTAAGTTCGGTACTTGTAGGCTATTATGAAGGGAATAAGTTAATTTTTTCAGGGCGCGCAGGGACGGGGTTTTCCGAGAACGACAGAAAAGAACTTGCTAAGAAATTTTCGCATATGCTAATTAAAGAATCGCCTTTTGTAAGTATGAAAGGCAAGAAGTATAATGAAGAAATTTTTTGGGTAAAACCACAGCTTGTTGCCGAAGTTAAATTTGCCGAATGGACGGACGACAATCTATTAAGACAGGCAAGTTTTAAAGGACTTAGAATTGATAAAAAACCTAAAGAGGTAAAAAAAGAAATTATGAATGATATAGATGATAATGTAGCAGCCACAACAACTGCTACTAAAAAACAAATCACAACCAAATTAGAATCAGGAGAAATCGAGGTAGACGGAGTAAGAGTTACAAACCCTAATAAAGTGATTTTTCAAAATCCCGAAATCACGAAAGGGGAGGTAGTCAAGTATTACCAACAAGTTGCCGAAGCTATGCTAAAGTATGCAGGCAACAGAATTCTTAGTACTGTAAGATGTCCTAAAGGAGTCAATGAACCTTGTTTTTTCAAAAAACATCCGGGCGCAGGAAGTAAAAATATTGTTATAACGCCTATAGCTACAAGCAGTGGTGATGACCAATACTTTTATATAAAGGAACCTAAAGGCTTTATTTATGAAGCCCAAATGGGAACTTTAGAGTTCCATGTGTGGGGAAGCCGTATAGATAATTTGGAAAAACCCGATATGATGGTATTTGATTTGGATCCCGACGAAGGTATGGATATTGACAAAGTACGTCAAGGCGTAAAGGATATAAAAAGTATTTTAGACCAACTAAAGCTAGCGTCATTTTTAAAGGTGTCAGGCGGCAAAGGCTATCATATTGTAGTGCCTTTTATCCCGTCAGCGAGTTGGGATAGCTTTAATGCTTTTTCGAAAAAGATAGCCCATCTTATGGAAAATAAATGGCCTGATCGCTATACCGGCAATATGAGAAAAAACAAAAGAGATGGGAAAATATTTATTGATTGGGTCAGAAACGGAAGAGGCGCTACAAGTATCGCGCCCTATTCAATCAGGGCAAGAGAAGGTGCAAAAGTTGCAATGCCGATAGAATGGAATGAATTGGATAAAGTTATGCCTGACGGAATTACAATGCAAGAAGCGATAAAAAGGCTGAGGGGAAAAGACCCTTGGGAAGATTTTTACAAAGCAAAACAAAGTTTAAAAACATAAAATTAAAAGCCGCTAAATGCTTAGCGGCTTTTGTTTGGATTTGTTATTGATATTCAACTACGTTGACCCAGCGCATCAGTAATTTGCGTTCTTCCGCTTTACCTTTTACCATTTGAGATGAAGCAACTATCGGTATCCATTTTTGTACATATTGCTTAGCGGTATCGCTCTTTTGGCAAAACAAAGTAAGATACTTTTCAGCTATATCTTCATGTCCTGATAAATAGAATAACAGATATGTCCTTGCAACGTCGCCGGATGCGTTGCCCTGAGTGGCATGAGACCAGTCGATAACGTATAGTGTGCCGTCATTTGCAACTATAATGTTGCTTGGATTGTAGTCGCCGTGGCATACCTTATCGTGTTTTGGCATAGAGTCAAGGCGCGCGTGCAGTTCATAACGTGTGGTTGCATCAAGTCCAGTTTGCTCTATTTTGCGATTCATTTTGTCCCTTAACTTATTAAGCAAAGGAGCTTTTTTGGCATGAATCTCCATTTGTAAATCAACGAATGCTTCGAGATATTCATCGATTTTTTCAGGGTGCTCTTGCATAAGCTGTTCCATAGTTTTTCCGGAAATATACTCAAGTGTGATAGCCCATTTTCCGTCAATTTTAGAAACCTCCAAAAGTTTGGGTATTTTTAAATCAGTTTCCTCCACTCTAGCTTGGTTTAAGGCTTCATTAAGAATATCGGATTTGGAAAAGTTTTCATTAAACAGTTTAATTACCTTATCACCGTCACGATAAATAGTTTTTGTGCTTCTTGTAACTATAATTTGATTATTCATTAAATTCCTCCTTATTTGCCATAGTAGGCATTTAGATACATTTGTTTAATTTCACTAATCAATGGATACCTTGGGTTGGCACCTGTGCATTGGTCATCAAACGCTTGCTCGCACATTTCGTCTAGGTTATCTAAGAATTTTTGTTCATCTACACCATAGTCTTGTATTGTGCTCTTAATACCGATTTTTGCTTTCAGTTCGTTTATAGCCTTGATAAGGTTGTTTAATTTTACGGTATCACTGCCGCCGCGTATTCCTAAATAATCTGCGACTTCAGCATAGCGCGCTAAGGTGTGAGGATGGTCATATTGTGAGAACGTTCCCATTTTAACAGGGGATTCGTCCGCATTAAAACGCAACACTTCATTTATCATAAGAGCATTACTAACACCGTGGGGCAAGTGGTGGAACGAACCAAGTTTATGCGCCATAGAATGACATACTCCTAAGAAAGCGTTAGCAAAAGCCATACCTGCCATTGTGGCGGCGTTTGCCATTTTTTCACGGGCAATAGGATCGTTTGGTCCTTTGTCATAAGCTCTGGGCAGATATTCAAATATCATTTTTAGCGAACGCAATGCGATTCCGTCGGTATAATCGGTTGCAAGCATAGATGCATACGCTTCTAAAGCATGAGTTACTGCATCTATACCGGAAGAAGCTGTAAGTCCTTTAGGCGCGTCCATCATCATATCAGGGTCAACTATCGCCATATTGGGCATTAGCTCATAATCTGCAAGAGGATACTTGATGCCGGAATTTTCATCGGTGATAACAGCAAAGGGCGTAACTTCGCTACCTGTGCCTGCAGTCGTTGGTATTGCGATAAAATAAGATTTTTCACCCATTTTCGGGAACGCATATACTCTTTTCCTAATATCCATAAAACGCATAGCTAGATCGGCAAAATCGACTTCGGGATGTTCATACATAACCCACATTATTTTTGCGGCATCCATTGCAGAGCCGCCGCCTAGCGCTATTATGCAATCAGGCTTAAACGCATCCATTGCTTTTGCTCCTTGTTTGGCGCAACCAAGTGTAGGATCGGGAGCAACGTCAAAGAAAGTGGTGTGACGGATACCCATCATATCGAGTTTGTCAGTAACTGGCTTGGTATAACCGTTATTGTAAAGAAAAGTATCGGTTACAATAAACACGTTCTTTTTACCTAACACTTGCGTTAACTCATCTAAAGCTATCGGCAAGCAACCTTTCTTAATATAAACCTTTTGAGGCGTTCTGAACCATAACATATTTTCTCTCCTTTCCGCGACTGTTTTTATGTTGAGCAAATGTTTTACTCCTACGTTTTCACTTACACTGTTGCCACCCCAACTGCCACAACCCAATGTGAGAGAAGGTGCCATTTTGAAGTTGTATAAGTCGCCTATACCGCCATGAGATGAGGGGGTATTTATAAGGCAACGACATGTTTTCATACGGCTTTGCCAAAATTCGACTTTATCTTGAAACAGTTTGGAATCTATATAGATTGACGAGGTATGTCCATAACCGCCGTCGGCAATCAGCTGTTCAGCTTTTTCAACAGCGTCAGCAAAGGTGGTAGCTTTATACATAGCAAGTACGGGACTGAGTTTTTCATGGGCAAATTCTTCGCTCAGCTCCACGCTTTCTACTTCCCCTACCAATACTTTTGCATAATAAGGCACTTCAAAACCAGAAAGTTTTGCTATTGTGGGTGCTTTTTGTCCTACTATTCTGGCATTTAGCGCGCCATTAATAATTATCGTTTTTCTTACCTTTTCTGTTTGCTCTGCATCTAAGAAATACGCGCCACGGTAAGTCATCTCGGCTTTAAATTTATCGTAAACATCCTGCAATACGATTACCGATTGCTCGCTTGCGCAAATCATACCATTGTCAAAAGTCTTGGATAATAGTATAGAGCTTGCTGCAAGTTTGATATCAGCGGATGAATCTATTATTGCAGGCGTATTGCCTGCGCCTACACCTACTGCCGGTTTGCCTGAACTATAAGCAGATTGCACCATACCGGGACCGCCTGTTGCAAGTATAAGGTCTGACGCTTTCATAACTCGGGCAGAAAGAGCAACTGTTGGCTCGTCAATCCAAGCTATGATATTTTCGGGCGCGCCTGCTTTAATGGCGGCTTCCAAAACAATTCTTGTTGCGGCTATCGTGCTTTTTTTAGCGCGCGGGTGAGGGCTTATTATAAGTCCATTGCGTGTTTTTAAGGCAAGCAATGTTTTAAAAATAGCTGTAGACGTTGGGTTGGTGGTAGGAATTACCGCAGCAATAACTCCGACAGGCTCTACAATTTTCACTATTCCGAACGCTTCGTCCCTTTCTACAACACCGCAAGTTTGTGTATTTTTATACGCATTGTATATGTATTCCGATGCGTAATGGTTTTTAATAACCTTATCCTCTACAATTCCCATGCCTGTTTCTTCCACTGCCATTTTTGCAAGCGGTAGTCTTGCTTGGTTGGCGGCTGTTGCTGCTGCAAAGAAAATTTTATCTACTTGCTTTTGGGTAAAGTGGGAGAATTTTATTTGCGCTTGCCGAACTTCAGATAATCTTTTATCCAAAGATTCTTCATCTTTTACAATTGTATAATCTGTTACCATATATAAACTCCTTTATAGTTATTTTTCATTTTTCATTATTTCGGATAGTCGTTGACTAAGTACTGCAAGCGATGACGCCATATCGACGTTCATTATTGCAATATTATTAGGAATATCAAGGTGAGTAGGTGAAAAGTTCCAAATAGCCTTGATGCCTGCCGTTATCAGCATATCACAAACAGCTTGAGCGCTTTCTTGCGGAACGGTAATAATTCCTATCAAGATATTAAATCGTTTCACAAAATCACTCATGTATTTCACATCTAAAACCCTATGTCCATGTACTAGCGTTTTTTCAGGATTGACATCAAATGCAGCAACGATTTCCAAGCCGTAGTTTTTAAATCCTGAGTAGCTTAAAAGCGCATGTCCTAAATTTCCTACGCCGACAAGAACAGCCTCATTAATATTGTTGTAGCCTAAAAATTCGGATATGTCGCTTATCAAATTGTTTACCGAAAATCCTGTTTTAGGCTTGCCCGCTTCACCTGCAATACTTGCAAAATCTTTTCTTACTTGAACGGGGTTGTATTGGAACACCTCCGCGATTGCGTTGGAAGAAACATTCTCAATATTTTGTTTTTGTAGTTCTTTCAAATGTCTTAAATAACCGGGCAACCGTTGTAACGTTTCTTTAGAAATAGATGACATAATTTTCTCCTTATGAATTGATAAAGCTATATCGATACTGTGTTATCGATATTATATTATCAATATATATATTTA
>DATFIH010000149.1:0-7360 GCA_035270205.1 Clostridia bacterium
CTCCTGTTCCGCCTAAAACGCTGCCTGCTATTATTAAAACGGTATAGTCTTTGGGATTATTTGGCTCAGGCGCAATTTGTTCGCTTGCTTTGATTTCGAATTCTTCCGCAAACAAGACTATGGATGTTTTTGCATCCTTTATTACCACCACAATTTTTCTTTCGTTGCCATTTATAGGATAATCGCTAGTTATCCTGTTGCCGTTTATAAACAACACATATTTGCCAATATGCTCATCTGACAATGCTATTCTGCCACCCAAACTCCCTACAGTCATAGTCTTGTTGTTAAGCGTTATTCCCGAAACAAGTTTTAAATAACTTGCATCTACCACAATTTCTACGTTTTCTGTTTCTTCTATAAATTCAACTTGAAGCTCATTTTCATATACCGTTTCGCCGTCATAATTTATGCTTACTTTGATAATACCGCTTTTGTTAAGCTCAATAAAGTCAACTTGTGTATCGTTTTGGTATAGCGTTAATCCTTCAATAATATCACGTTTTAACGTCATTGTCACATTCCCAGTAATTTCCACACCTTTTTCGGTATAAGTTATCTTAGACAAATCGTTATACTCGAATGCATTTGCGTTAAGAACTACTGCGTCAATAGTATACCCGTCGAACGTTGTAACGTTAATATTGTCTGCATCTTCAGGTATAAATCTTACAGCATATTCATTACTTCCTTTTTCAAGCTTATAGCTTTCCAAAAAAACAAAATTGCCTGCAACTTCATTGTCTCCAACGTACGCTTTGCCCAGTATATGTTTTGGCCATAAAGTATAATCTTCTCGGAATACTGTTTTAACGTTTTGTTCCATAACTAGTCTTGGGTAAGCCTTTACGATAGTTAGGTTTCTTGTATAGGTTTTTACAGAGCTATCTACATTATATCTTACTTCGAGTGTAATTGCATAGGTCCCAACATCTTTTTGGTAATTATTCTCAGAATATTTCAGTTCTACATCCGCCGCGTTTATCACTTCATCGCTTTGCGCAACTCTCAAACTTTTATACGTGCCGTCGTAAACAAAAAGTTTGTCATGAAAGGTAAACGTAACCTTGGTGTTTTCCACTACCTTAACAATGCCCACGCTGGTTATATTAAGTACGTAATTTGTAAATGTTCCTGTAAAGTAATAGTCAAACTTACTTCCAACGTGGCTTTGTTGTGTATAAGCGCATACTATCTCAACGTTTGCCCCTTTTAGATTATGAATATCATTAATGGAGGAGTCGTTGCCTACGGTATCAAATAGTTGATACGAACGTCTTGTAAGCGGTTCTCCATAATCAACGGTTACGTCTATCATTTTTACGTTTAGCTGCGCTTTTTCTATCGTTACTTGTAATATACTATTATCCATAATGTAGTTACTTTCATTTAGCAAGAACACAGCTAGCTGGTATGAGCCTGCGTCTATAAGCTGTTTTTCGCTCAGTTCGTTTAGTACAAAGTCGAAATCGGTTTGATTATGGTTGTTTACTAACCCTTCAATATTATAACTAAAATATCCAAATTGATCAATTCCCGCATAAGTTAAATTTTTATTAAAACCGATTATATCGGTTATTCCGAATTTCCACGCAACTGATAATGTGACAGGGTTTATCTTGACTTTATTATTATTGTTAAGTTGGCTATTTTCAGATATTGTGAAAGTATAATTTTCTCCGCTGTTTAATGTCTGTACTGTATAAGTTCCCGCATCATCTCTTGCTATTGGGTAGCTTATATCAACAGTTACTTGAGTTGAAGGTATCAAATACCCTCTTCTCACTATAATTCCGCCCGAATAGATATTATAGTTTACTCCGCCATAACTCATTTCCCCTCTAAAACCATAGCTATACTCAAGGTATTTTAAATCTATAATAACCTCTAGCTTATTAACTACTATGTTATAATAAATTGTGGGCAGATAATAGTTGGGATTGGTAACTGTCGCTTCAACAATGTATGAGCCTACTCTAGTAATTCTAGTTAACAATGCCATTTCACTGTTATAATAAGTAAAAGTAAAATCGCTTTCACTCACGTCGCCTTCCGCTTCACCCTCAATACCTATTACTAATGGAATTATGTTATTGCTTGTGTAGGTATAGCTTGGTTGTATTTCAATCAGAATATCTTTTGCTTCCACAATAAGAAGGGCTGTAATAATTTTCTCATTATAGTTTGCGCTTTCCGCAACTTCATAGCAAATAGTATACTCGCCTGCATTTATCGCATTGTCAACAATCACATCTTGTTTTTTTACAATAAACATTGCCGACTGTCCTTGGGGCAATTCGCCACTATACGGATAAATGAGCGAAGACGCTTTATTTGTTTTGTCATATACAACAGTGTATGTATCGTTCTCAAAATAAATATTTATATCAGCTTTGGCTATGCTAATAGTAAACGTGTATACTGTGTCCAGATAATTCTCGTTTATCTTGGCAACTGTGGCAAGAGCTTGATATGTCCCTGCATCAATACAGTTATTCACCTTAGTTTCGCCATAATAATACTCATAAGTTACGTCAACCGAATAACTGTCAAAATAAGTTATCGGATGAGTTTTTATTTCTCCGGAATAAGTTGTATTATAATTATCGTGAGTTGGATAAATCGATGTCAAATAAATAGGTTTTATTTCCAAGCTACCCGAAGTTCCGTTTATCGTATAATTATCCAGCGTTCCCGTTATATCGATATGTATATCGTAAATGCCTACGTCAAATGCAGTAACATCATCGCCGTTTTGCGTTATATCGTAGCTAATATTTAGCGTATTTACAATATCAGAATTATCATCACCGACTAGCCCTGTAAGCGTATATGTAACAGACTCATCGCTCACTTGCAATCTTTCCGCATCATAATCTAGCGTTATGGCATCCACGTTGAAATCAAGCTGTGCTTTACTAATGGTAAGAGTTGCGTTCAAAACAAGGTCATTGTAGTTTGCTTTTACTACGGTTGCGGTAACTGGATATATACCTACGTCTTTATAAGAATTGTCATCGTAGAGTACGCTCACTCCCTCTAGTATATTTGCTACGCTTATTTCAATTTCTGCCCCCGTATATGTAACTTGCTTATCATAAAAATTCATATTACCTTGCTCTAAATTAATTTTATCTACACTTAGCGTGCCTCGTAATATATCAGTTACTACATAGTTGTCTAGCTCTACATTGTATTCAATATAATAATCGCCAACATCATCGCCTTGCACATAATCGGTGCTAAAACTAGGGGTAGTTCCTTCTGTTATGAGCAAGTCTAAAGGCTTTAACGCATCACCTTGCAACAAGCCAATTGCGTTAATTGTAACATTTGTTAAATTAGCGTTTTCCAAATAACTTATATTATAATCTCCAACTTCAATAGTTATTGGTGCTTTATTAATAACAATTGTTCTAGTTGTAATTACTGTCGAATAATTTACGCTAATACCTTTGATTTCTTGCGTGTAAGCGCCTACGTTTATAATTGACTCAACGACGTTTACTCCTTGTTTTAGTGTATAACTATAAACGTATCCAAAGCTGGTAAGATTATTTGGAATAGGCTCACTTATCTCAATGTTTGTTGCTAAATACGTTGTATTAATATTGTCAAAAGCTCCCACGTCAAACGCAGGCGTAATAGCTTGCGTTTGCTTATTTATTGTAACTGTTTGAGTGAATTTTGACGGCAAATATAAATTATCTCCGCCATAAACAATAGTAAACGTATAAATTCCCGCATCTGAAAATGTTGCCAGACCAAAAGCTTCACTGTTATAGGTCCAACTCGTCGTCATATTTAAAGTGCTTTCTACAATCAAATTCTCAAACTGCGCTTTATTATAGCTTTTTGTTGGCGAATATGTATATACGAAGGTGCGTGTTTTGTCATATAAAAAGTCCGAACTTGTCTTATATCGTACCGATTTTTGCATTAAAGTTGGATATGGGTTATTGGTGTTAATCTCGTATCCAAAAGTTGCAACCAAGTCAAAACCACTTTCTATAAGTGCAAAATATTCGGTATTTACAATCTGATTATTATTAATCGCTATAAACGTACCGTCGTTGCCTATTGACGTATTAATTGTGCCTAAAGTGTTGTCGCTTGCAAAAACAGCGCTGTTTTCCATTTCTACAAAACAGTTTTGAAGAATTCCATTGTTAGTAAATGTGATTCCTGCTACGGTAGTGGTTAGTGTTGCGTCGTTTCCAATAACGTGCGCTTTATTTATGGTATCGTTGTTGGTAAAAGCGATACTAGCATACGATGTGTTGTCGCTTGCTATTGAAGAATAAGTGATAATGCTATCTATGTATCCGTTATTTTCATAACAAGCAAGACTGGTAGTTCCACTAGGCGCATAACCTTTCAATACAAGGTTTTTCATTGTACCTTCGTTGTTTTGCACAAGCGGTTCAAATAGACCTACTATACAATATCCTCCACCATCCAATTCACCGTAAAATTCATCGATAGCAAGATAGGTATTAACTCCTTTCGTTGCGCTGTTTACAACAATGCTGTTACCCAGTACAAAATAAGCATCGCTATTTTCTATAAATTTTAATTCCTCTATCGTTGTTACAACGTAAGGCTCTAATTCTGTTCCATCGCCTTGAATTGGCTCTGTAGCTAAAATGCTATTAGTACCTTGGCTAAAGCCATACGCATATTGGCTTGTTTCGTTAAATAAAGTTCCACTAATTGCTACGCTTGGCGAATTATAAAATCCTAGGTTAAATACTATATCTGCTTGATTTTGAGCAAAAAGAGCGTTTTGTGTAAAGTTTTTTACACAAAAACCTTGACCGTCTATCGTTGATGAATAAGTAAACCCGTTAAGCGCTATCTCAATATCATAATCACGGCAGTCTATATCCTCAGAAAATGCCACAGTGTAATTGACACCGACTGTATTGTACAGACCACGTAAATTAAACAAATCAAAAACGTCGTTTACTAAAAATGGATTTCCGCTAGTTCCTTGACCGTCAAAAAGTTTAAGCAGCGGATAACTATTTAATTCATTTGCATAAACTCCATTGCTACTAACATAATCTATGTAATCACTGATATTTCCTATTGGCTCTATAAAAGCAGTTGTCGCGCTATCATATACCAAAATATCTTGTTGTGACATCATATAAATATTTTGGTAAGGATTGGGATTTGTGTTTAAGCTATCGTCACCAATGATTGTTACAGGTAAAGTAAGATATGAAGTATAATAGCCTATAAAATAACTATTATTAATTTGTCCTTCATTATTACCAATGAGCGTTCCGCAGTTTGTAGGCAATACAGTATCATAGCTTGAATCGCCGCTTGTATTTATATAAATTTCCGCATTTGCGCTACTTTCTGCAATTGTTGCTACGCTTTTATTGTAAGCGACAATGCCGCCCAAAGCCTTTATGGTATTGTTTGCTGTTATATTGCCTATAAAGTGAGAATTTCCAATTGTGCCATAGTTGTTAAAAACAATTCCGCCAACGCCATTACTCTCAATTCTACTACTAACGTTTAAATCAGCCGCATTTACACAGTCTAAAATGGTTCCGTAATTGTTGTAAAACAATCCGCCGATAGCATGGTAATATAAACTCCCCGTAACCTTTACATTTTGGATTATTCCATAATTATCAATTGCTAAACTAGCTTCTGAAATACTAGAATTAAACTTTTTGATTATAAGATCGTACACCTTACCCGTTGTTCCTATATCGTTGCCAAAAATTAAACTCTTAGCGTTGCTAATTGCGTGAGAATTGCCATAAAACGTACCGTAAAAGCGGGGTAAAAAAGTATCATACCCTGACAAATCAACATCGCAATTTAGATATATTGTTTTATTGGAAAAATTGTTAGTAGTTTGAGAAAACGTAGTCATAAAAATAGCAAAATCTTCTTGGGAATTTATATTAAAGGTACTTTGAGAATAATTATATACTGTGGCAGCGTCGGCATTTTCATTTTCGGAGTTTAGTCCATAAAAAACCAAGGCAAGCATTACAGCTAGCGCCAAAATGGTAATTAGGCTTATCTTAATATATTTTGCCATTGCTCTCCTAATATACTTATCTAAGTATATTATATCATGTGCACGAGCTTTTAGGCAAGAGGTAAATCTAGTCAAACAGTGGATGTTTGTTGCTAAAAACAACCATAAACTAATGAATCTTTCTATTTTTAACTATTTCCAATACGCTTTCAATGAGTTGCAATACAAAACCTATAATAATAGGCGCATAGTAAATAGTAATTCGCCAAAAAAGCACTGCCCAAAAAAGCAGTCCACCGCCTAAATAGCTTGCAAAAATAGCATAAAAAGAAAGTTCCGCCAGCCCTGCTCCCCCCGGTGTTGGTGCAAAGCTAGATGCGTAATTTACAAATATACATAGAACAAAAATTTCCCAAAAACAAAGCTCCACGCCCAATCCTTTGATTATAAAAAAGGGAATGGCATTGTTTGCAAAAAGTTCAGTTAGGGCAACCAAACCTATCACTATGATTACCTTTTTATTGGCGCTTAGGTATTCTAAACCATGCAAAAAATTATCTACACCTTTTTGAAGATTGGCAAGTTGCTTGTCGTAGTCCTTCACTATTTTTAATCTGTGAAGTATACCAATTACACCTTTTGCAATTCCAGTTCCAAGTTTAGGTTTGAATACGCAAATTATCATAAACGTAGGAACTATCAATCCTGCCAAAACACTTAATATCGCAACTACCATTACCCAGATATCTGTGGTAATTCGGCTTGCAATCAATATTGTAATTACGGCAATAGCCGTTACAAAAAACCTTATTATGTGCCTTGACATAGTTACCGCGCCGGCATCACTAACTTTCATTTTGTTCTTGATAAGGTAGGCAAGTTGAAAAGGTTCTCCACCTATTGCCCAGGGTGTTATTCTGTCATAATACCTGCCATATATAGATAACTTTATAGCAACTGCTATATTCTTTTCCATTTTCATACGCTTTGTCAAAGTTGCAAATACAATGGTATCACCTATTATTAATAAAATAAACATGGAAAACGCTATAACAAAATAATGCCAATAAGTGGAAAAATAATTTTGAATATTAGTCCAGCTTTCCATTTCTTGTTGGCGTCGTTCCATAAAGAATACAACAAGCACAACAAGGACGTTTGCAAGCAAAAACAAGACTATAGAAAGAATTTTCTTCCTTCTTCTACTTTGTGCTTCTTCTATGTTTTCGGGCAAAAACTCGTCGTTTATATCCGATAAATCTTTATTCTCATCACTAGCTATAGGATTATTCATAAAAATATTATATACTAAAAATGGTCAATTTACAACTTAAAAATACCATTAGGGCT
>DATFIH010000150.1:0-22268 GCA_035270205.1 Clostridia bacterium
ATGCTGCAGAGTACACTAATATAGATAATTTGGAAAACTTACATCTAAGTCTGACAATGGATATCACGATAAATACAGTAGACCCAAAAACTAATGGCAAGAGTGAAGTTGTAGAAGGGTTAGAGACCTTCTTAGAAAAACTTCTTGACGTTCAAGAAGATACAATACTGCTTGATTTGCAAGATACTTTGATGATCTTTACTATCAATTTAGAAATTGCATTAGATCTCAAGGATTTTGCCAATTCAATAATTAAATTAGACGTATTCTATAATGATGAGGTTTTACTTGGCATCTACTATGTGAACGGTGTTGCTTACCTTGATTTATCCAGCTTAGGCTTGTTCAAGTTGAGCCTTAGCGGCGTTGATTTGGGAGGACTAATATCCAGTTTCTTAAGCGGTACTGACATTATTGGCATTGATGGTGTAGATGTGACTGGCTTATTAGCCAATTTGCTTGATGAAAGTCAAAATACTGAAGGAACACGTAATACTGTAAAAAGCTCATCTTATCAAAATCTTGGCGCTATAAGGCTGGAACTTAAGGAAGAACTTTTGGAATACCTTGACGCATATACCAATCAAGGAACAATAGATGGCGGCAATTATGAAGAAGTCGGAACAAAGATAACAAGAGTGGAAAGCCTTTTAAGTAAATACTTAAAATTATTAAGAGAAAATGATTATATTGACATAAATGATTTACAACTTTTAAAGAATGTTTTAAAAGATTATAACGGTGCAGTTAGCTATATAGAGGATATCTACAACCTCGTAAAGGATTTAGATTTATCCGATATGTCATCGGAAGACATCAATCAAGTCAAAGCATCAATTGCTACTATTTTGGATGCTGTCAAGATTGACGTTGCAGGAATTACGAATCAACAGAAATTCTTACTTGGACATCAATTTGCACAAATAGATAATTATTTACTGTCGAATTTAAGATATGAAACTTATCTTGCAGATTTGGAAAATATCGATGAAGAAGAAGCTACCACAACAAAGGTGGAAGCTACCGGTATTGTTACTATTTACCTTACCAATAAGAGCGTAACGTTAAGTCCTAACGCAGCCGCAATAAATGCGATTATGCCCGGACTTGAGTTCCCCAATATTGAAAGTATGAAGTTTGTTATGAATACCTATGAGGGCATAACTAATCTTGAAGGCACTATTAAGATAGATAGCCAAAACAATCGTTTACAACTAACTGTACCGACAAACGGTCTTGTTATAAAGATAAATGACGGAGTTGGCGAAGGTATTTTGGGAGGAAATGTTCCTTTATCCGAGATAGTTTCACTGCCGGGCGATTTAGTCGGTTATGGTGGAACAGGCGGACTTTCTGTAAATGCAAACGGCGTATCTGTAAATATGATAGGACTTGTCAATGGCGTATTTGACGGCATAATGATTAATGGATTAACTATATATCTTGATAAGCGTACTGATTATTGGGAGAGAAAAGAATATTTCGATAGATATCCAAGTGTTCATTCCACAGGACCTTATAGCTATGCTGATGATGATGCACCTTACGATGGTTCAGAAATGGCAACCTCCGCCGAAGTATTGGGTGTAATAGCCCCTGTTATAAAGACCGTTACATCTATTGTAGGCATATTTAGTGGGGATATAACCAAGATAAGGGATTTGATTAGTAACGCAAATGATTTAGTGAATGGAATTCAAGGCGATAATCTAACACCTGGAAAATTTTATAGATATCAATATGCTAGAGGTAAGGTAAAGCTAACTAAATCTGTTACCAACTCTATTGATGCAGATATACAAACGCTGACATATACGCAAGGATCGATTGCTGCGCACGTAGAGAATCATCAGTTAGTTATTACTTTGAGTAATCAATTTAACATTGACTTAAAAATCTATAAGCTGAATTTAGCGACCATAATAAATGGGTTGGCGGGACCTGAGTTTGACAACAGTGGTGTGGCGTTGCCGATAGTATTGTTCCCTGACAGTATGTTAGAAGGATCTGCCAAAGTGGCGACAACCGGAGAGAAAGGCAAGATTTATGGTCAAGTATCAGAATATATAAACGGAGAGCTTACAGCTATTGAAAATGCTACTGTGGTGTTTACAACAGGCGGTAATAAAACTTATAGACAGACTACCGATAAAAACGGATATTACTATTTCCTTGAAGTACCAATAACCGAAAAAGAAACAAGAGTACTGCAAATTTATAAGCTTGACGAAAAAACCAAAACAATGACATATGATGAAAATAATCTTATGTACGTCACACACGAAAATATTAATTATCTAAAGAAAAAAGGTGACGTTAATTACTACATCATAGAAGATAAAGGCAACATAGCTATTTATAAAGATGGTTATAGTTCTTATTACGTTGATGATTTGCTAATTCAACCTGCAGAACTAATTCAGAGCCACTTTATCAATGCAACCTTAATAAATGCTACCGGCAGTATCGGAAATACCGTTACTATGCAAGGCAAGACCTATTATTATTCGGGAATTGAGACTTCTCCCAGCAATGCCGAATTGATAGACGATGCCAATTTAACAACAGTTAATAGCATTAAGATTACGCATAATGGTGGAGCAAACAGCACAGTTAGTGGAAAGACGGGTGAAGAAAAAGGAAGTTATGAATTAGCGCTTACGGTATATAACGAACTTATCGCTTACTATAATGGTATTGGCAGCAATTATCATACATTTAATTGCAAGCTTGAAGGATATGAGCTTATTGGTATAAGATACAACGGCACAACGTTCTATACTGCTAATCAGCTTAATACGCTTATAAATAATAAAGCTATTAGTGGCGGAGGCAACGTAACAATCGACTTCATTTTAGAAAAAGAAGAAGTCAAGAGTATTACCTTCTCCGGCTCAATTAAAGCATATGATGAAGAAACAAAAGAATGGATAGTACCATCCAGTGATGATTATGAGATTTGGATAGCTTATGATTCCAAAACTTTCGGCGTTGCAGATTTCTACGATCTTGAACCCGAAAACTTTAATATAAACGTGGACAAAGACGGTAATTTCAGTTTCACAGCGGTTACAGAAATTTATAATGATATTGTTACTAGAGGTTTCGACCTTGAACAGGTTGGTGATATAAGCTATGTATTTAAGATAAGAAGTATTAAATACGACAATCTTAATATGGCAGCAACTGGACTTGGAATTGGCGATTCTTACACTTTTACTGCGACACAAGACTCTGCCGACACCACACAAGCAACGCAAGGTGCAATTACTTTATCAGAAACTTATACCAATCAGGAAGGAACATATGCAAGCAACTTTAACGTTGATGTAACTTTAGGCGAAAGGACCAAGCATTGGTCTGATGAAATCAGCAAAAACTCCTTTATACAAAGAATAAGAATAAGACTTGGCGCAGATATAATTGACGGAGAATACCACAACGACGGTGATAATGGTGGTCAACCATACGACAACAGCTATAAAGATGTTTTGGATAATATAGAGTATGAGGCAAGTACAATAGCTGAACAGTATAATACCTATACTTATATTGAATTGTGGCTAGATAGTGATTCGCTTAACACAACTTTACTTGGTCTGCTAGGTATGCTTTATAAAATGATAGGTCTTACCAACGTTGCAGCTAATACTACTTTATTAGGACCCGATTTAAGCTTAAAGGATAAAACGGAAACCGAAGATTTTAATCTCGCGTACTATTCCGACGAAAAAATAATAAAAGAGGGATCTTCAATAAGAGATGGTTTTAGCAATAGTTGGAAAGGTAGATATAATGAAGCGCAGGACATAAGAATCGGCGATAAGGTTTATGCAAGCCGTGGCGCGTATTTACAAGCGGTAAACAGCGCAGGAACGAAGATGTCTGCAGGTTTAGTACATTATCTAATTTGTGATATGGGATTATCAAAAATTAAAGCAGGCTCTTTTACACTTCCATTTACAGATCAGCCTATTGGAGTTAATGATTTGATAGGATATGCATTGTATAGTCCCAAGATATATACAGATTTGATAAGCATGATACCTTATGTCGGTGGAGCAATGGGCACAGTGCTATCAACTGTATTTGAGGCTGTAGATAAATTGCTTGAAGACGTAAGCACAGTACTTGCTCACGTATTGCCGATACAGTCAGCATATAGTCTATTCGGGTCTAAGGATTTGCCCGGAAGCCCAATAGCTCCGTACAGAACAGTTCTTGATAATGACGGTTTAGTTGTTAGTCAAGCTATGGCAACAGTTTCAGACGGAACTACAAAATCCGTTGACGTTGTTCGTGATGTTAATACATACGATATGAGCGTATATGCAAAGATTACGCTTAACAGTGGCGCAGATGCAGGAGCATTTGAAAGAATTACTTTATTCTTAAACGGCGCAAGCTTTAGCGAGCAAAGCGAACTGCACGATTTGAATGATGATTACCATAAACATAACCAAATGGACCCCAATTTAGCATTAGAAGGTGGGGATTGGAATTATAATTATTGGGAATATACGGGTAAGGTAGGAACGTTCTTTAGTAAGACAACTGATTATGAAACCATCAAAACACCAGTAGCGGATATTGCGACAGATGATGGTGATCCGGTAGGTACTTATTATCATAATTTAACATTAGAAAGTAATGGTGTTACTGACATAAATGAGCTTTATACTACTACTATGGATGAATCTAGCGAATACGAAAAGTATACACCTAACGGTGAAACCGAAGCATTTATGATGTACGAAATTGTCGAGTCAGATACAGGTAAAGTTTATGCAAGCGACACAAGATATTTTGATGATGCACAAGCGACTTACTCAATTAAGAGCGCAGATCTTCAATTTATAACGGTAAAACGTGATGGAAACTTGTATCAAGATCGTATGTATTATACAGACATTACTCATACCGAAATTACAACATCCCCTACGCCATATTTGATTTACCTCGATGAGAACTTTAAAATTACCCCCATAGAGGAAGGAAATATTCCATGTACAGGGGAAACATATATGCAGTCTTGGATTGCAAATACCAACTACAATTCCTATGCGGTTATTAATGAATACTATTTAGATCCCTATACTAAAGAAAAAATTATTTATAACCAATTCTTTGTCTATGACAATGAGAAAAATCCCAAAGAGGATATATATCAAGAATTAGACATTGCCAACAATGGAATCGGATTTAGAAAAGTCGCTGATGTCTCGTTTGACAGCGACAAATTCTATTATATTGCTTACGACAAGCTATATAAGGAATGGACTAAAGAAAGGTTAGTTCCGCCAACATCTATTACGTTCCACGATCCTTTTGATATGACCGACTTTACTGCCATAGGTGGAACGTGGGCAAATAGCGATGGATTTACTGGAGTGAGAAGAAACCTTGATCCTTCAATTTTCTTGGAAAAGATATTGCCAAACAGGTATTATGCAAACTTTACAGATGGCACGTCCAAAGGAACACAGGGTGTAGGAATTGCTTGGGATACCACAGCATTGAGCTTTGATGCGCTGGGAACAGGCGAAGAAGATGAGTATCTGAAAGGCTACATTGGAAACGCCGTTTATAGCTCTATAAAAATTACTGTTGAGCCGTTTAACATTGATATAAATGACGAAAACGCACCAGAAATTTTGAAAGCGCTTACCGAAATAGAAATAGATCCTTATAACTTCAACTATGAAGAATTTTTAAGCACATTGCCAGAATTCTTCTACTATGAATATACAAGTGGATTAGGCGCAAGCTCAAAAACAAAGACATATTTATTCAATGACCTTGTTTGGAGTCTTGATTATCAGATAATTGACGGCGCTATGAAGTTTACATCAATAGACTATTCAAACGGTAATAAAAATACCTATATTGATTTGAAATTCCGTTCATATGGAGAGGATTCTTCAGGGAATGCGTACGTTAATAATACACCTTATACCGTCATAAAGATACCTGTTAAGGTGAAAGACTACACCATAAGTAGCGTAACTAAAGAGGTTACAGATTCTGTTGGCGGAATAGTGCACGATCAAGGCACTCCCGAAGGATACCATGGTAGTATTAGCTTTAACGTGTTGAATGCAGACGACCCATATAGCACTATGAGAAGTTTGTCCGAGGCAGAATTAATAGAAAATGAAGACGGAACGTCAGAATGGAGATACCAATACTTTGATACCGCTGTTGTAAATTATGAGTATTATGATAGCGTATCCGGCCAATACAAAAATACTGTAATAGAAAATTGGCAGATAATAACCGACAGTTTCCGAGTACTACGAAATGCAGACGGTTCAAGTTTGGCAACTTATGATAATACCAGTTCTGAAGAACAAGAATTTACCGTTACCTATAAAGTTAAAGACGGCGTAGGCAATACACAAACTATAAAGATATTGGTAAGAATTGAGGCTAACGAAATTAATAACAACCTAAGTTACGTTTATAAAAATGGCAACAAAGTATTGTTAGGTTCTAACGAGGCAATAGAAATTATTACTCCATATTCTTCCAATGAAAATGCAACATTGATGGAAAGGCTGAACCTTACCGAAGATATATACGTGGTATATGCTAGCGGATATGAAGAAAAGGCAAGCCTTGGCGAAGACTACACAACGTCCACACGAATTGTAGCATTGGCAGACGAATCTGAACCTAGCGGTTATAAGTTGACAAGTGTTACTGTTATAGAAGGCGAAGACTTTACTTACGTGATACCGGGTATGGATTATAAAGCGGATAAAGACTATTTAATCTATGCGATAATAGGAAAAATCGGATATACTCAAATTGAAATGGACGAGCTAGTAACAGAGCAACTCTTTGGCAATCTAACCAGACAATATTCTGAGAACAAAGCAATAAACAAGGCATACGATACTCTAAATGAAAGTTTGTCTAAGTATGAAAAGTCCTTATTAAAATCTGTCCTTGCTGCTAATAGAAATGACAAAGTAAGAGCTTGGAATGCTTGGTATGATCGTTTTGCAGATGAAGATAGCATTTATTATAGTCCTCAGGACGTAGTGAAGATGGACTTAGTGTTAGCAAATGCTAAATTAACTTACCTTAACATATCATACAGCGAAGCCAAGGTTCTTGCGTATGAGCAGTTTGTTGAGGATAACACAGTCAGCGTTACCAATCCGAGAGTACGAGTGGCATTAAAGTCTATTTACAAAGTTTATGATGAACTAGTTGCTGCAAATTCAGAGCTTGCTACAAGCGCTTTGAAGGCACTTACTTTTGACACTTGGTATAACGATTACACACGTAAGAATTGTCTTATAACACTTAGAGTAGAAGGCAGAGTTGCAACCGGAGCGGAAACAGTTACTATTTCCAGAACGGGCGGAATACTGAACGAATTGTCAGATAACGTTAATATATGGTATCTAAATGAAACGGCAACGATAAATACTAACGTTACTTGGGTTATTAAAGAGAAGGGTATAGACATAGGCGACAGCTATGATGGAACCTTGCTTAACTCCGATATTATCTTAAAAGATAATTTGCTAGGCAATCAACTTGTAAGAGGCGTAGGAATTCAAGTATCTCAGGTTATTATTAATGGTATTCAAATAGGTAATGATACACCTATCGCTATAAATGCGTATGATGAAAAAACGATAGATGATTTCCTCAATAACAACTATTATAGATGCGACTTCTCAGGCAATACAAACGCATTCTACATTAGCATATTATTACAAAATTCGGGCGGTAGCGTTCTTGATATAGCAAGCGGGGCTAACGGATTTAACAATGCAATTTGGGAACTTGCAACAACCAGCTCTGAATATACAGGTAGCCATGACACTAATCTTGCAACACGTTACAAGGTGAGATGGAGCTACGTTTATGATACCAATGGCAATGGTGATTACACAGATGACGGCCTAAGCTATCATAACAATAGCAGTATGGGCAGCCATAAGATTAAGATAACGATTCAAAATAAAGGCTATGATACCAATCCTAACTGGAGATACGATGTTATCGTAGACCTTACCAAGGTTAATAAGTTTAGCGTTGGCAGTTATCCTCTAACAAACATACAAGCCGATTCAACAATAACCGATATAGCTATTGCAAACGACAATATAGCAATAACCAAAGATACAACTTACGTAGGACCTAAGACAAGATACGTGCTTGCTTTAGACCCGTCTAACGTCGATTTGTCAGATGCAATAACCTTCACTGTTACTTTTGCAAGCGGCACAACAATGCAACTTGTTGGACGCATAAATCTGCCAGCAGAAGGAAATACAGAATTCTATAATAGGGCTACTTATACTATCACCAATGGTTTAGTATTTGGCAATAAACATAACACAAAACAAACTTTTGATGTTGTTTTACGTAACACAGCTATTAGAGAGTTTACAGAGATATCTAGCATTG
The DNA here is from genome assembly GCA_035270205.1 of Clostridia bacterium. GTDB lineage: Bacteria > Bacillota > Clostridia > Christensenellales > DTU072 > CAG-1782. Next base: position 8,431 of record DATFIH010000150.1, read on the forward strand.
TTTACTACAACAGAGAAGGCGAGGTCATTGACTTTAATACCGATTATTTGTGTGGTGCATTTGAAGATTTGGAAAAGCATTTGCCCGTGACTGCAACGATTACAGGTATCAGAAATCAAAATCTAGATACTGAAACTCTTGCGGTATCATTTAAGCATATTGAAACTTACAATAGCACAGGATTAACAGCAGACGGACTCAAACCTATGGCAACAGCGTATATAGGCGATAAGACATTCGGCTATGTATTACGAAACGTAAGTTTAAATATTTACGCAGAGCAACTTGTAAGCGTCAACTCAATTATTCTTAATGACAATAGCGAGATACCGTTTGAAGATGCAAAGAGTATAACTATAGACCCATACGGCGAACGTAACGTTAAGTGGCTAGAGGAGAATTATACAAGAGCTAAGATTGTTACCAATATGACCGCGGAAGGTGTAGAGCCTATTTTAGGATATGAAAAGATAGTCAGCATAAATCTTAGAATGTCAGATATTGATTTGGAAGAATATTCCGATATTGAGGGTAATAATTTTGGGACAAAGACCTATACGGTTAATTACGGCATAGGAAATACGGTAGTTAATGGCGTAGACGGGAGCTTTGCTGTAAGGTTTAACGGCAATATTGACGTGACCTTGCTAGACTCGAACATTACTAGTTTGTCAATATACAGACAAGGCGACCTCATTTCCGAAACAGATCCGACAGAATCTTATGATTTGGAAGGTACTATTTATAGCCAAATTAATTTTAACGCATCAGAGTATCGCTACAAGATAACTTATGCCGGAGGAACCAGAGAGGTAATAACAGGCGAAAATATCGTTTGGCAGAATCTAAATAACGTGCTTTATACCGAACAAGGCGGGGTTTATACTGTACAGGCGCAAATTAGCGCAGGCAGCATTGCTCAAACAATAGACGTACGGGTTAAAGTAAATAAAGCAGTAGCTACAGATATTGTAATAATACCTGAACTTGACGGTGTTGAATATAGTTATTTAAATACTGAGAACGATAACACGTTAAAGAATCTTGTGATAGAACCTTATGATGGATTTGTAAAATTGCCACAAAAAGTATTGGTTAAACTGCAAGGCGCAACAGATATCAGCACGCAGGAAGTATTTGTAGAATGGCAATACGCGGATATTCTTAACGATATGACAATCGCAGGCGGAAGCTACACTAGAGACAATAATAAAGCGGCTAAAGCAACTATTTACGTGTTGATGGACAGCTATGATGAGGATGGTAAACCGATTTTGGATAATGAAGGCAACATTGTTCAAGTTAGAGCAGGTGTTCAGACGCTAGAAGTTGACGTTATCGTTCTTGACCGTACCATTAAGCATTACGAGGTCAGCTATGACGGAGTGAACTATATTGCGCTTGAGGATTTAGTATACAGTTACCAATATAACAATAACAACTTCACCAATGAATTGTTGTTAAATCCATATACGTTACAGAACGCATTAATAAGCGATTCCAGATTTAATACAAAGGCTTGGACGTACAGTGAGAAATTTACCGAGTTTATCCATAAATATAGATACCTAAATGAAGAGAGAGAAGAGATAAAAGGAACTCTAACTTCCACAACCGATAAAGATAATAATATTACTTATTACGATTCAAGCAATAATGTAGTAAACATTGCTATATACAATGAAAAGACCCAGACCTATACATACTATGAAAAAGATGGCAAGACAGAAGCTACAAATACCCAGGCTATAGACAGCATCTATGCGTCTGAGTATAATTTTGCTTACTTTACTAAGGTAAGAATAGCTTGTAACGGTACTGATAACCAAGGACATAATTATTATAGGTATTATGATCTAAACGAAGATAATTATTATATCTATGATACTGATAGACAGAGCAAGACGCTAACGAACAACTTGTATAAGGGTAGAAATATAACTATGGAATTAACCGTAGGCGAAGCTAACGTATCAGGCGCCAACATCAATGAGCTTACTTGTGCTAAAGATGCTCGTTCATTGGTAGTAGCTCCTATAAAACAGACCACAGAAGGTGAGTTTGAAGATAATTTACGTGTAAGAATACTCGATATGAGTTATGAAAGCGGTTTAGATAAGAGTATATATTACATAGATATTTATGGAATAATAGACGGTTTTGATACTAAGGTTGAATATCCTACAACAGGACTAACAAACAAAGAGATACTAGGCAAAGATAGCCAAAACTATTTCCGAACCGATACAGGTAGTAGAATGGAAATCGTTAAGTATAGTTTCAATAATATATCCTATAACGACGATTACATTAACAACATTTACTTTGAGATATTGAATATGTCAGGTAGTGGCGAAAACTTTAGCATTGAGCTTAAAGAATTACAACGTTCCGCAGGCAAGATTAATTATTCGGGCGGTGTTGGTAAACTTGTAGTAACCTTTGGAAATAGCGAAGATAACATTGCCGGAGGCACTCAAAAATTCAATATTCCAGTTTGCTTTGTGGATAGAACCATAGAGCAGATAGTATATAATGCGGAATACGCCCCCAACTTTACTACTTTTATCAATAGCAGTAACGAGTTGGTAAGCGGATTTGAGTTTGACCCGTTTGTTACCTACAATAATTCTGTAAACGGATTTGGCGAATTTGAGCAAGGTTATCTGAAGAAAGGACAATACGGCATCATACTTAAGCTTAAAGCTTCCGATTACGACGTATATACAGGAACGCATATAACACAGCTGGAAAGAGGCATACCTTATATCTATTTTGATTTGGAGAAAGACCAACCGGGAACTACCAAGTTTGGACTTACCTTTAATGATTCTAAAGTTCAAATGAACTATAAGGGCGGTTATTATACCGTAGATTCAAGTATTGGTAGCGGAACGGCGAAACAAACTATAACGTATCCAGTTAATATAAAATCTAGAAAAGTTGATAAAACTAAAGCAAAATTAGGTTTTTCAGCCAATGTGTTTAAGATAAATCCTGATACCTTTAAGGTCAAAGTTTATGATTATATTGGTGAAGCAAATATTAACAGAGCGCTTATAAATGATATATTCGCAGTACAGACAACCTCTTTCTACGTATACTTTGAAGGCTTTGAAGATCCGTTTATGTATACGCTAGGTGGTTATGCGGAAAGCAGTGATCAGTTTAGCTTGCAAGAAGAAGAAAGCGAATTTACCATGGATTTCAAAATGGATACAACGCAATCGATAAGTTATAAAGGCGGCAAGTTAAGATTCTTCCTAACCTTACCCGGTTACGGCATGGGCAGTAAAGGACAGCAAGAAGCAGAGGTATTGTTTAATCTGCAAGAGCAGTATGTATTGTTTGTTAATGCGGCTTCCGATAGCGGTAATGAATATATGGGTTCTAATGCTTATGATCTTGGTGAAAGTATGCTTGGCTATCTAAGAGAAGGATTATCCAACGACGAGATAGAAAAACTGGAAGAAGCATTGACCTATCACACAAGTGAAAATATGTATTTTATAACCAATCCTTACTACTTTATCTTACAAAATGGTATTAAGATGCCCGATAAGGTATATGCGTATGTTTCCGATAAAGCAACATACACTTCATACAATACGATTTTGGCAAACGATGGTATCAGCGCACAACAAAACATCAACACGCTGATCAGTGAAAAACAAGCTCAAGACCCAAATGGCATTGAGAGATATTTTGTAAATACATTGTGGTCAGGCGGTAGTATGGGAAGAGTTACAATAAACTATAACGATACGTATCGTACAAGTTCGTTCACTATGCCTATAGATGATCAAGTCTTTAAGCAAAAGTTTAAGGTTGATCCTTGGGTATTCCGAACAGATGGCGCAATTGATGCATTTACGTCTACTAATAGCTACGGTCCTGAAGATATAATACTACTACCTACGACAAGCGGAGTAAAACGTGTAGATTCTAAAGGTATAGTATATACCAATTATCTCAACGTTACGTACAACACCGACGGATATGATTTTCTATTAGATGGCGAAGGAAATCAGGTTTATGATGATGAAGGCAATGCTATGTACGATGGCAATGTGGTGTTTGACCAATATTACAGCTATGTATTACATTTTGGAAAACTAAATGCATATGGTGAGGAAATATTAATCACAGTAGACAATGTTGATGGTGGCGGAACGTACCGAAACAACTATAATAAGTGGTACTTTGGGGCTATTAAATTTGGTGTACAAAACCAGTATGCAACTTTGACATTAGGTGGTAAAGGTGGACAGGAGATAAGATGGAAGTTTACCAATACAAGCACGAGAAAGTGGATAAACAGCAACGTTCCTAACGTTGTAAGCGATATTGCAAACACCGAATTCACGTTGCCGCAGAACCTAATTCAGATGTTTAACACCATAGGCGGAAGCAGTATACAAAAGACGTCATCTAGCGACTACATTGCAATAGATTATTTCAATCTGCGCTCCGCGACAACAGACAGCATGGGAAAATATGGCATCAACGTTGATGCGGCAGAATATACGTATAAGATGAATTCTACCACTTACAGCAATGTACAGAGTTTAGATTTTGGCAAGACAACTGTGGACGATGTTGAAGTTCAAATTCTAAACGATATGCAAATAGCATTGCTAGACTGGACGGTGCTTGGTCGACGCGCATATCCTGATTATAGCAAAGACTTTGGCGGAACCATAATTGTTAACGGAATAGGCAGTACGACTAAGACTTATATTCCAGCGCCTAATAGTGGAATTTTGGACAGCTTGCTAAACGAGTATTTCTCAGGACTGAGCGAAGCGTATTTGAGCGACGTCAATACAAATATTCATAACTTGTATGCGCCAAACACCGACGAAACAAGTAGCGATGGTTCCAATATTAGCTACGTAAACTCGAAATTAAGTGTATCACCTAATTATGATTATCCTTCAATTAAATGGGGTACAGGCAGTTCTTACCGCATAGAGCATAATCAGGCAACAGGTGAAACAACGCAGTCTGTATTGCCAGTTATCAATGTGTTGCAAGGTAGCAAATTCGAGTTGCATAACTTACCAATATTAGGAATGAACTTCATCTATGGTACGTGGAAGAACCCAAGACTTTTAGGCGAAACAACCTACACTAGAGGCTCAGGCGTCACAGGAACGTATTTACCGTGGTATAAAGCTGACGCCTACATAATAACCAGTCATGACTTTGGTATCAGCAATGGCGTACTTGTAGGCGATAAGAGAAAGCTTAGCGACGGCAATGATGTAATGTATATTGATACTTGCGTAGATGATGGAACCAGATACTTGCTAACTTGTAACTTTGAACTTCCGTTAATAACTGAAACTGATGCTAAGAAATTGCGCCAACGTGCAGATAATGGAACAGGCTCAGCGCTTGCTAGAAGCAACGTAAGATTTACGATACATATAATAGTAAGGATAGTGGAGGAGTTGTAAAAACAGTTTGCTAATATCAATATAATAGGACAGCTTGATAAGATAGCTGTCCTTTATACTACGTAGTAAGCAACGATACAAAAACAAGTTGAGATATAGAAAATAAAGTATTTAAGTTATAAATGAATTAGAATGAATAAGCTAGGGTAAAATTATTTGCAAGCAATAAAAAAACCATCGTAAGGTTTCGGTACGATGGTTGTTATTTATTTAGTAAAAGAAAATCTAATCTTCTTTCTTTAAGCCGTCTGTGTCTGGCTTTTCTTCAGCTTTATTTTTTTCGGCGATGTAATCAGCAACAGCTTTACGCGCAATATCTTCTTCCAGACGCTTTTTCTCATCTTCTTTATCGGTGGGAGTTTTTACTGCTATTACTAAACGGATAATAAAGGGAATAAGGATAAGAATAATAGGTATTCCTATCAATATAAATCCACCGGATTTATTGCTAACAAAATTATAAATTGCGGATATTACGGTTACTTTCCTGACCATAACAGCACTAAGTTTAGTTATGGGGATAGGAGCGTCAGCAGATGGGTTGTTGTCTCCTTTTGTAATTACCATCCACAAACCTTGTTCTTCATTATAGAAAATAACGTCTTCTCTATTCTCATCTCTAATGACCCTGTGAGTAATAAATTCATCTCGTTGATTAATTTTTCCAATGTAAGTAACGATATCACCTTCGTGAACCATACTTTTTATATAGTCTGCATCGGTATTGTCTTTAAGAACCTTGCTTAAAATCATATCTTTAGAATTTAAAGTAGGGGCCATACTATCGGTAAGTACAAAATAGAAACGATGTCCGAAAATACTGGGCGGTTTACCGCTAAAAAGCTGTGTGAGTAGATATATCATAACAGCAAACACCACTACAAAAATAGCAATAATTATCGAACTAAAAATGGCGTTTATAATCTTATACGCTTTAGAATCTTTATGTTTGCGCATAGTCTTTGATAAAAAACTCATTTATTCCTTTCCTTGTTTTTTATTACGCCTTGAAACAGTAACTACAAAGTCAGTAGCGTCGCTATTTTTATCAGGTTTTTTCTTTGATGACTTTACCAACTTAAGCTTATTAAGGAGTATTTGTTTTCTCTTGTTCTTTCTAGCTTGTTCATACTCATTAATGATATTGTCTATCTCTTCTTCGGTACGGAAACGACGCGCAATGGCCGTTAAGCGTTCGATATGCTCGACATTATCGGCAGAAAGACCCGACTCATAAGCAGTACGCATCTTGGTGAGAATATCGATATGTTGTTTTTCCGCAGAAAGAATTTTTTCCAATTCTGCTCGCTCGTATACGTTTAGCACACCGATTTTGTCCTCTACGCCAAGTTTTATGGCTAGCTCTCTTTCGCCTGCCCAATATTCATCTGATTCTTGTTTCATTTTTTCAAGAGTATCAACTTTTTCTTTGGCTATTCTATCGGCACTTTCTTCGTTTTCAGATGCAACTCGTTTTAGCATAGCGGCTTCTTCCCGGATAGCGATCTCTTCGCTCATCAGCTCCGCCATTTTCATTTCGTGTTGACGGCGACTTTCGGCTTGAGCTTCTTCCTCTTCTTTAAATGCTGATATTGCCCTGTCATATTCCGCTTTAGCTTTTTCATAACGCTCTAGCGCAATGCTTCTAAGCGCTAGATAACGATCAGTTTCTGCTTGAATTTGTGCTTGAATTGCGTTTTGCTTTGCCAACGCTTCCGCTTGTTCTTTTTCTATGCGGATACGCTCTTTTTCTAAGCGTTCTTCTTCTTCTTTTTTCTTGAGCTCAATTTCTTTACGCTCATCAACAAGTCTTTGAAGTTCGGCAATACGTTCAGCTTCTATACGCTTGGCTTCTACACGCCTACGCGCTTCTTCTTGACGAAGGATACGTTCATTTTCTTGTTGTTCTCTAAGCGCAAGTTTCTTTGCTTGCTCTTCTTCTTCAAGTTGCTCAGCAATAAGTTTTTTCTGCTGTTCAGAATCATCTTTTGCTTTGTTGATTTTTTGTTGGCGCAATACTCTGTCTATTGCTGCTTCCATCTTAAGAATTTGCGTTTCAGTAAGCGTCTTTTCGGTAGCAACTTTATGATATAAATACCTTATCTCGTTGATATCCAAACGAAGCAACGGAAAATCATCAGGAACATAGTCATCTATGTTTTTTGTAATATATATATCCGCAACTTGTTCCTTCTTCTTAGTTTTGGAAAAGTCCAAAGCGTCGCCCTCATCACGAGCGCTTGCAATACTTTGCATAAGAATGGTATTTAAAAATATTAAGCTTCGGTATTTATCGCTAAGATAAGCAGGAAGTTCGGTGCTTTCAGTAATAGTTTCGATATTGAAATCCAACGTTTCATTACTTTCAACAAACTGCCAAAGCAACAATGCTTTTTTAAAGTCAGGGTTTTTCAAAATAACGTTAGTACGCAAAATAGGTGGACGCACCAAAGCGCAACTACGCATTTCTTTTGCAAACGGGCTAGCTAAGAAGTCGCTAATAATGCTGTTTATGTGCGCAACACGTTCTACGTCTGTAGGCTGAGCACTATTGCTACGTTTTACTACGGCATCAAAAGGAAAGCTGGCGTCGCTATCAAGTTTGTACGAAACCTTATTTTTATCGATGGCAAAGTCGCTTTCTATGGAAACGCTCAAATCACCGCTTTGCATTAAAGCAGTTTTCATAACAGTAAAACGTCTATCGATAAAATCACGAATTTTTAGCAAAAGTGTATAGATAAAACGGTTTTCGTAAATGTCAAAACTTTCTTCTTTGCTAGTATTAAGAATTTTTGAGGGGATAACCGTACCATTCTTATCCACACTCGAAATAAGGTTGGTATGCTGTGAAAGATGCTTAACACTTTCAACGGATATACTTCTAGCCAAACTTATGTCCACGATATCTTCTTCGATAACTATGAACTTTCTAGGGTTACGGACAATGTTATCAAGAGAAATTATGCAGTCCTCAAGAGTATCTATCCAGTCAGTTTTATAGTTCTTTTTTGTGTAAACTTGGGAAATTTTATAATTGTTTTTACCGTCCAAAATACTTTCCATATACTTTGGATACAATTCACCCTGTTTGAGCAGGGTGTTTATTTGATATATTATATCTTCATAAATTTGCTTTCCGGCCATTTTTTCCTTACTTTAAAAACAATAAAAAATTGCTGTTTTTTCTTATATAACAAAAAGATATGTTGTTATTAGAATAGTTTCTTTAATCTCAATAAATATTCTTTACACTCTTGCATATTCTCTTTGCCGAAGTTGTCATCAAGGTACTTGATAAAGTCATCAACTTCATCACGAATGTATGCAAGGTTCAAAGATTCGAACTTACGAAGAATCTTGTTACAAAGAACATAGTCCAGTCCATCAAGCTCAGTACCGCCACAAGCGACGTATACGGGAACAAACTCACGCAACTGTTTCACAATACGGTTACCAAACGCTAAACGGAAATGTTCTATAACGTAGTCGTCCATCAATTCAAATTTCTTAAGATTTTCTTCGGAAACTCGGTGTTCCTCTTGAGCTTTTTTAAATAAGCCTTCCAAATATTTATAATTGATAGGCAATTTTTCAGTAACAGGCGCATCAAATGGCGTCGCTTTTGAGTTAATGCTTATCGGCATACCTCTATCGTAAACCTTATCGGAAATAGCAAAAGTCGAGTCATCGTTGTTTGCAGTGCCGACATACCACATATTCTCAGGTAAGCGGAAACGCCCTTTTACAATATGTTTTGGGTCGCTTGGCCAACCACTTGGCACAAGGTCAATTACCCACTGGTCACGTGATGGCATTTCCAAAATTGATAGCATTTCTGCAAAGTAATACTCGACACGGGCGATGTTCATTTCGTCCAGTACTGTTAGATATAGGTCTTCGTTGTATGTGGCAGAGTACATGCTCTTCAAAACTTCAGTTTCGTTAAAACGCTTGGTAAATTCGTTAAAATACCCAAAAAGTTCGGTACGGTCACGCCAAGACGGTTGTACTGAAGCAATGGTGGTACTGTTGTCCAAAAAGTGACCAATACACTCTGGCAATGAGGTTTTACCGGTACCAGATATACCTTGTAAGATAATCAATCTAGTAGTAGCTAAGCTGGCAAAAAACAGTCTTATAATTTTTGGTTCATAATAAAGATGACGCCAAGGACGGTCTGCATTGTTGGCAGCATAGTTACGGAAACGGTCGCATATTTCTTCCAAAGAAACATCAAGGTTATACTCTCTAGGCGTATATGCTTCGTCTAGGTATTCGTTATCAACTTCAGTAAGCTTGTAGAAGCGGCTTTCGCCTTCTTTCTTTTGGCTCGAAGTATCTTCGCCTTCTTCGCCTTCCATAACGTCATAGCCTTGATACGCTATCTTTAATCCAAGTATCCTATCCTTTTCTCTTGTAGTTTTAATAAGTTCTTTTTTTAAAGTATCTATTTCATCGACTAAGTCTTGATTGAGCACCTTGTCACCGAATATCTTTTTAAAAAATCTTTTACCAAAGAAAATCATTAACCATAAAAGCAAGACAAAAACAGCTACTACTACAACAAAACATAGTACTGCTCCTATAAGTTGACCAGTGGAAAGTTCGGATTTGTAACTCTTATATAATGCAATGTATTGAGCAAAGTCAAACATTTGATAGAGGGAACCTATAATACCACCACGGTTATTAACTGTAGAATCGGAATAAAATAATCCTAAGATACCACCAAAGAATATCTTACAAAACTCTCCGAAAAATTGTGCAAATTTACTTACCATAAGAACTCTATTTTCCTCTTATTATTTAATTTTTTCTTTAGCATATTTACCTCGTAGCGGGTTGCGCTTTAAATTGCAACATATTAAGGGTAGATTGCTTATTAATATCGTTATCTCGCATAGTAACTCCGTTATACCAAGCATACATAGTAACCTTTACGGAACCGTTAACCGGAATATATGCTTTGTTATCTTTTGACAGTTTAACAAGGTTATCAACATGTAAAGTATCAGCGACTAAGGTGTGTCTCTCTATATCACCATAATATATTTGCGCGGTATTGCTGAGCACAAACTGTAATATGTCTTCAACAAAAATTGCAATGCAAAGTTTGTCTTGAAGGTCGCCGGTTATTGAATAATCTATTGTTACTTCCTGTCCAAAATTAAGATTTTTATTAATCAAATAAAAATCGTACTGATCTGCTTCTTTTCCTACACATTGGTAGGGCGCTACATCATCATTGTCAAGTTCGTACAAAAACCCATCGTACATATAGACACCGTTTTCTTGTACTCCTGACGTAAAACTTTGTGCAAAGATATTTTCGCCAAGCTCATTTTTAGAGCGTGTAGCGCCTAGCATTGGCGCTTCTAACGGCATAATAGGAGATAACTGCTTATCAATATCTATTGGTTGGGCAAATTCGATAAGATAGTTGTCTTCGGTAGGATTAGGTTCCCATGCGATTAACAAATCACTCGCAGCTGCGCCTTTATCACGAGTTTGCGCGATAAAAGATATACTTGATACGTTAACTACGTTATTTGCGCTAAACCAAGCAAAGGTAGCGGTAGAAAGACCCACCACTAGCAGTACAATAATTATCAATGATGAAAAAAATGCACTTCCTTTCAAGATTTTCATTTATTTTCTCCTATTTATTACGGCAAGTCGCCAACAATGCCATCAAATGTGATGTCGAATGTTGTCGTTTTGTCCATTTCTTCGTTTGTTAGCATAACTCCGTCCAGCCAAGCAATAAGCGCAATGCTTTTTGTGGAGTTTTCATTCATTAAAAAACTGACTGTGCCACTTGCTCTATATACGTCATCCATAACGGGAGTGTCAGCTACGATATCTCTTTCTTTTATAGCGCTATAGTGTATGGTATCGGTAGTAGATAAGATGCCGTAAAGCTTCAGACCTGCGATATCATGCTCGGGATTACTAATGTCTGTCGTTGTATCACCGATAAACAAAGCAAGACGCAAATAGGGGGCAAGTTCGCCACTAATTGTGTATCTTACAGTTATAGTCTGTTTTTCAGTAGTTTTCCTATTGGTTAAAAAGAAATAGTTGTATAAATCTTCACCTTCAGAGCCTGAGCAAATATAGGGAAATGTGTTTTGCCCTGTGAACGAGCAAATCCAGGCGTGAATTTCGTTGTCAAAACTTTGTGAGCTATAATTAAAATTGCTTTGTGTAAACTCATTATATGTAGTAGTTCCTATTGTTGGTTGTGTCTTAGGAATCATTGGATACAAACTGCTGTTGGGCTGATTAAAAGTAAGATGACCCGAGTCACCGCCTTTTGTCCAGCCAATTATTAAGTCACCACCTGTCTCATCGTTTGTAGACGAAGTAAAAGTTATGCTATCGCCAATGGCGCGGTTAATCGCGCTATACCAAGCATAGGTAGCAGTAGATACACCTACAAATACTAAAATAAGAATAAGTGCCGAAACAAGTATTCCTGATACTGTCCTTTTTCTTGATGCAGCAAATTTCATATTGTGTTCGTTTCTCCCTTTTACTTTTAAGTTTATTGTCCCTCCTGAACGAAGGCAAAGTCCATTTGGATAATTCCAAACAGTTTATCGTCTACACAATCAGGGTCCCATCCCTCAAGCCATATAATTAGAGAGTATCTTACTATCTCGCCGGCTTTAATAGACAGATTACTGTTATAAAAAATATAATCGTCATTATAAAAGTCTTCTGCTATCCAAGGGTCTTGTCCAACGTGGTCTATCGAAATAGTCCCGTCTTCTTTTTCTGTTATTTCAAGCGGAGTATAAGGCTCCGATTCGAGTGGTACAACCTTTTCATTTTGACCATCTCTTGCTTTGGCATAAACGTTTATGTCGTAATCTCTTACTAGCATAACTCTCATTGCGGTTTCTACATTGTTAGTTGAGTTGCGCAAATTGAGTTGTTCGGTATATAACTGATCTTCGCCCGTTGTATTTTTCAAGAAAAACGAAGCAGCGATAAAACTGTCTTGCGGTTCGTACTTGAAGTTTTCCGAGCTTATTATAAGTTCTAACTTATCCTCTATCGCTGTTGAGTTGGACTTGTTATGTTTGCTGGGCAAAGTCGTATTATCCATAACAGTGGGTCCGTTTATCTCAAGCGTTTCCGAACCAAAAGAGAATTCTTTATCAGCGGATAGCGACAGCACTCTATTGCCCGGACTATCTATATATACTTTAAAACTGTTAAGTTTAATTGCGGTATACATTCCGTAGAACGCTCCTATTCCCAACAGTAAGAGTACCAAAACAATGGATAGGATAGTAACCATTTTTTTATTTTTAGTTTCTTTCCTAGACTTCTTATTTTTTAATATATAATCATATTTTGTTTTGGCTAAGGTAGACGATGAGCCGTCACCGTTTTTTGCTGGTCTTGTTTTTGATACCAACCCTTCTTGAACAGGTTCTTTTATTTTCTTAGCCAATTATATATCCTTTATAAGACTATAATATTATCAATGCTTGCAATCATTCGGATTTTTCATCCTGACTTGCTTGCTCTGATTGTTTAGAAAGATATTCTTCTATAGCCTTGCGCTTAATTTCTTCTTCATCCATAACGGGCGCGTTTTCTGCAGCAAGTTTGAGCTTCTCCATTTTGCCTTGCATAATTACACGTACGAACGCAATAATGTTGTAAACGAACAACGCTATCAAAGGCAATACAACAACCAGTAAGAAATGGGTATCATCTTGTAGCCAGTCAATAGCTTTACCTAAATCTTTTATATGTGACTGATATACAGCAAGTACGTCGTATGGATTTATTGCGGCAGCTTCGTTATCGCGTGACTCGGCATCTCCAAGTGTATAATATGTCTCTGCCTTGCCTTGCTCGTCCCATTTAACTTCCACTATTCTGTGGGTAATTAGCGCTTCAAAGCCTTCTACTGCGCCTACATAGGTTATGATGTCACCAACTTCTAAAGCAAGTGGGTCCTTGGGCGTTTTTGCAATCAATAAGTCACCTTTTTTAAAACTATCTTCAAAACTGCCATCCATCGAATTGGACTGAACAGGAAGAAGTTTGGTGCGCGACTTAGTAACCTTTGCGCTGGACACGATAGGGTTGGCAATTACAATAATAGAAATAACTATTGCAACAATAACTACTGCGATTTGTAAACAAGTAACAGATACGTCGATTATCTTTTTTTGTTTCGTAGTCAGTTTCTTTTTCATAAAGCTCCTTAAACATTAGTATGTTGTTATATATAATTTGAAAATTTATCATTTGCAAGTTGTTTTCAATATCAGTGTACAATTTCTATATGTTATTATAAAACATAAATTAGAATACGAAATTGTAAAAATATTCTAACTGTTTTTAGTC
>DATFIH010000151.1:0-3528 GCA_035270205.1 Clostridia bacterium
CGATAACCGATAAAATAAACAAGTTACGTGCCATAAAATCCGATGATGAAATAAATAAAATCAAGGCGGCGCAATCAATCACGGACAAAACTTTTTCCGATGTGCTAAATAAAATCTATGAAGGAATGTCAGAAAAAGAACTGAATAGTATTTTATCGTCAATTCTTTACCAAAACGGCGCTGAAAGTCTTGCTTTTGACAACATTGTAGCTTTTGGTAAAAATACGTCAAAACCACACGCTCACCCAACAAGTACTCAACTAAAAAAAGGTATGCCAATTACTTTGGACTTTGGCGCTAAACTAAATAACTATTGCTCGGATATGACAAGAACAATATTTTTCGGCAAGCCCGACGATGAAATAATAGCAACTTACAATGTCGTTTTGGAAGCGCAAAAAATTGCTTTAGAAAATATAAGAGTAGGAATGACGGGTAAAGAGTGTGATAACTTGGCAAGAAAATATTTTAAAACGCAAGGCGTTGATAAACATTTTTTACATTCTTTAGGACATTCTTTGGGAATAGATATCCATGAAACACCTAATTTTTCTCAAAAATGCGAAGATGTTATGATGGGAAATATGGTGCTTAGTGTAGAACCGGGATTATATTTTGAAAATAATTACGGAATAAGAATAGAAGATATTATATATTTTGATAAAAATACAGTGAACAACTTGACAAATAGCCCTAAAAACCTCATAATAATATAGGCAAAATTATTATTACATTTTTGTAATTTATTGGAGGATATAATATGGCTTATTTATTAGCAGGCGATCTTAGAAAAGGTGTCACATTTGAAATGGACGGTACAGTACAGGTTATTGTGGACTTTCAACACGTAAAACCAGGTAAAGGCGCTGCATTTGTTCGTGCCAAAATTAGAAATGTAATGACCGGCGGCGTAATAGAACGTACTTTCAACCCGAGTGAGAAATTTGAATTAGCCCAAATAGACCGCAAAAAGATGGTATATAGCTATCAAGACGGTAATTTATTTTACTTTATGGATGAGGAAACATACGATTCCATTCCTTTAAATAAAGATATTGTTGAAGATGCTCTTAGATTTATAAAAGAGGGCGATAAATGCGATATCGCTTTTTATAAAAATTCCGCTTTTAGCTGCGAACCTCAAAACTTTGTAGAACTAGAAATCATCGATAGCGAGCCAGGTATCCCCGGAGCTACTGCTCAACCGGGAAGCAAAAGCGCTACTTTATCAACAGGCTTTGTTATTCAAGTACCGTTGTTTGTAAATACAGGTGATATCGTTAGAGTAGATACAAGAGACGGATCATATATGTCCAGAGTATAAACAACATTAAGTAATAATTACAAGCACCTTAGACTATTAATAGTTTAGGGTGTTTTTTTATGCAAAAGTTACTTGGGAACTATTTATACAACAATATTACAGAAACATTTTCCTTTTCAGATATTTTAGAAATAAGGATAAGAATAAACCGTAAAATAATGCTCCGCACCCTTAACGGAATACGCTTTTTAGACGTTGTTGCTGACTCAGTTTTAATAAATTCTATCGTTGCAAATGCTACTCATAATTCGCTTTATGCTTATGAAAATGAAATAAATTGTGGGTACATAGGTTATTCTAACGGCGTAAGAATAGGAATAATAGGTAAAGGAAATATTACCGAAAGCGAAATCATCGCATACAAGTTTGTATATTCACTATGCATCAGAATACCTCATCAAATTTTCGGACTACATCGTGAAATCAACAGTATCATAGAAAATTTTGATAATACCTTGATAATTTCCCCTCCAGGTTGCGGTAAAACTACTCTTTGCCGAGAAATGGCAAGACTACTAAGTAATAGCTATGACACGTTAATAATAGATGAAAGATACGAGATTTGTGGAGAAAGTTTTAATATGAAAATGGGCTTACAATGTGACGTGATATCTGGCATTTGCAAATCGCTTGTTTATGAAAATATTATACGAACTATGTCGCCACAGCTTGTTGTATGTGATGAACTGTTTGACAATAAAGACACAGAAGCTATACATCGTATAATAATTTCGGGAATTAAATGTCTTGCTACGTATCACGCCCTAGATTATACTAAGTTGCCAAAAAATTTATCACAACTTTTTACTTACTTTATCGTGTTAAATTCTAATCCAATAGTAGGAAGCATACAATCTATCACACGGAGGGAGGATGTATAGCATAATAGGCGGTATATTGATATTTGGAGTAAGTATTTATATCGGCTTTGCTATAAATAATATTTACAAAAGTCGTTGTGATTTTTTGTATGAAATTCCGTTATTTATCAATTTTTGTGATGGAGAAATTGCTTTTTACAATCTGACGATAGAAGAAATTGTTGAAAAATATTCGCAAGTATATCCAAATTCTTTAATAATGAAATGTATAAACAATCAAAACGATAATATAAATTATAAAAATGAACTAAATTTAATACAAACAATTACCGAAGGGATAAAATCTCTTGATAGACAGTCACATAAGGCATTTTTTACATCCTTACGCGAAACCGTAGCTTTAGAAACCGAAAAAGCGGTAAAAGATGCAAGTATAAGAGGGAATATGGCAAAACGGTTATCGCCCCTTTTAGGGCTTGGTATATTAATTTTATTGATATAGGAGGAGTATGGGCATAGACATTATATTTAAAATAGCAGGCGTCGGGATAATTACTGCCGTTATTAACAATATATTAGAAAAAAGCGACAAAAAAGAAATTGCTACACTTGTTACTTTAGCAGGACTTGTTATAGTACTTATGATGATAGTAAATATGTTAAGCGGGTTACTAGGCTCTCTTAAGGGTATGTTTAGCTTGTATTAATGCTAATATTTAAGATAATAGGCATCGCTTTTATAGGAGTTGTTGCTTTTGGTTTTTTAAAAAATATAAAATCGGATTACGGTGTTTTTCTACTTCTTGCAGTAGGTACAGTAATTCTAATTTTGCTTAGTGATTATCTTGTCAATGCCTTGAGTGCTTTTAGCGAAATCTCGACAAAGACTGGCATAAATGGTCAATTGTTTTCCTCAATAATAAAAATCATAGGAATAGGTTATATATCGGAATACTCTTCATCTGTATGTGAAGATACAGGATGTACAAGTATTGCTAAAAAGATACAATTAGGCGCAAAAATTACTATTTTTGTTATGTCTATTCCTATAATAACTAATATTTTAGAGCTAGTTGAGGGTTTACTTTGAAAAAGAAAATCGTATGGATAATATTAAGTTGCATATTGCTTGCAGTATTATCTATGCCGATGAACTTGACATCTTATGCCCAAGTTGAAAAAATTAATAAGGCGGAAAAGTCCATGGACGACACTGTGGATGAAACGTTAGGGTCTTTTGACCTTACTCAACTTGAAAGTTTTTTAGACTCATTGGAATCCGAATATTCCAAACCATTCGGAACAACTATAAAAGAATTGTTTTACGGGATAATAAACGGTGACAATTCATACGGTTTTAATTATTTTATTAATCTTGTTTTC
>DATFIH010000152.1:0-35857 GCA_035270205.1 Clostridia bacterium
AAGTTGTGTAAGATATTCAATGATATGTATGATATAAACGGTTCGAAAGCCTTGAAAATGCCTGAAATTTCACAGAATGGAAGTTGTTAGACATAATTAGCTTGCCTCCTAAGTGAAAGACATGTAATTAGAATCTGAGCAGGAACACCAAAAATAACCGTAGCCTTTGCCAGAAGCTGTCGGTTTTTTTCGACCGAAAAAATTTCTAATAATGTTCCCTATCCACACTTCATTTTACAACATTCCCCAAAGACGACAGGAGTTGTTTTCCAGGTTTGTCTTTTCGGGTTTTTAAGTGCCAATAAGTCCCTTTTGAGATTTTGAAGGGTAAAAATATGGCTTTTTAGGTTGTTTTTGCCCTATTTTTACGGTTTCCTCGTGAGACAAACCAGGGTTTCAAGGTGTTTTGTTTGGGGGAACATGTCGTAGGGGGTTATGCTTTGAATAGTGTAGTTTTTTAGTTCGGCTAGGTCTCTAGTCAGTGTCGCTGGATTGCAAGAAATGTAAAAGAGTTTGTGCGGCACATTAAGTCCGTTAAGCGCCCTAATAACTTCGGCAGAACACCCTTTTCGAGGTGGGTCTATTATAATGTTTAGGTTGCTATCTTTATTGTATTGGGTTCCCGTTATGTAATTTATTAACTTTGGCAGATGTTCGGCGGCATCGCCTAAAATATTTGTTATGCTTGATGATACGTTGTTGGCTTTTGCCAACTTGTTGGCATCTTTTATAGCTTCTGGAATGATTTCTATATTGTAAACGGTTGCGCCACGCTTTGCTAAAACTGCCCCAATTAGACCAACTCCGGCATACGCGTCTATTACTATATTGTCGCTTGTAGTTGTAATTTTCTCAATAATCCTATTATATATAAGATCACGAACCTCATTGTTAAGCTGTAAAAATGAATATGGATTGACGGTAAAATCAATACCTAGTACGTTCACCGTAAAATCACGTTCTATCACGGGATATACCGTATTTCCCATAACTACATTATTATGTTCTAATTTGGGACTTATGAATAACGAATAAGTATCGGAAAATTGGGCATCAAGCAACTCAACAAGTTTATCTGCATAGGGCAAATTTTGACTGTTTATCACCATAACTATGCTCATTTTGTTGTCACTATGTCTTACTACTAAATGCCGTAACAAGCCTTTTTTTGTGAAATCGTCATAGGCGGTAAGATTGTTGCCGTTGGCAAATTCCAAAACGACTGCAATAACTTTTTCTACCCAGCTTTCATGCAAAAAACACTTGGTAATTGATACTATTTTGTGGGTATTTTCTTTATAAAAACCTACGGCAACCTTGCCGTTTATCGTACCGAATGGTAGTTGGATTTTGTTGCGATAGCCAAGTTGTTTTGGGCTTGGAACGGTTGGCTCCACAATAAAATCTATTTTAGCGTTTTTCTTTAGTAAATTAATTAAATTTTGTCTTTTTATCTCTAGTTGTGTAGCATATTCTATATGCATCAAATCACAACCGCCACAACGCATAAAACGGTTGCAACCGACGTTTATTCTGTTTTTACTTGGAATGATAATTTCTAATAATTTGGCAAAAACAAGGTTCCTTTTAACGTGTGTCACCTTTGCCTTTATGGTTTCTCCCGAAATTGCGAAAGGCACAAAAACAGTAAAACCTTCTATTTCTCCTATTCCTTCACCCTTCATCCCATAATCAGTAACTTCTAAAGTTATGATATCGTCTTGCTTCATTTGTTTCCCCTTATTTTTTCTATTATAAAACAAAACCTAGGGCAAGTCAATTGGGTTAACCTGCTAGCGGTATCTTCCTTTGATCTATATTGTTGCTATTGTTTTCAACACTTGCTTGATTTTCTGTGAGGAAACCAAAATCTCCGTCTCCGTCTACATATAAAAGTATATTCCCATGCCTATTGGTACGGTAAGTCGCTATACCGTAGTTATCCAATCTTTCCATTACAACATCATCAGGATGACCATACGAAGTGCCGTCATCACAACTAATTACTGCATATTCTGCATCGATAAACTCCAAAAAGAATTCACTTGTCGAAGTGTCGGAGCCATGGTGCCCAACCTTGAGTACGTCTATATCTTTATAAGGTGTGCCCAGCTCGCTGATAAACCATTGTTCAGTATCAACTCCTGCATCGCCTGTTAATAGTATTCGCCTGCCTCCATACTCTAACATACAAACAATCGACTGATTGTTTTTTTCGTCAGCGCTTGAAAAGGCTGAGTCACCGCAGCAGTATATGGTAACTTTGTATCCTGCCCCCTCGATAACGTACGTTGCCGAATTGTTATCAACTTCATTTAAATTAATATTTTCTTCCGCGGCAAGCACTTCTAAAAGCTCATTGTAGGTTGTGCCAGTATATTCATTATAATATGTGTTTTGTACTTCATAGTCTTCTACAACCTTTTTTAACATATTATAGTGGTCGGTATCCGGATGCGTAATTACCATATATTCGATTAATTTATTATCGGTAATATCATCTAAATACTGTAAATATTCTGTCCTGAATTCGCTCAGACCATTAGACGTAGTGCCACTGTCTATAATCATAGTTTTGCGATCGGGGAAATTGATAACAATTGCATCCCCTTGACCTATATCAATAAAATGCACCTCTAATAAATTTTCGGTGTCAAAATTTGAAGGCAGAATAATATTTCCTTTGCCGCTTAAAATCGAC
The DNA here is from genome assembly GCA_035270205.1 of Clostridia bacterium. GTDB lineage: Bacteria > Bacillota > Clostridia > Christensenellales > DTU072 > CAG-1782. The sequence goes on from DATFIH010000152.1 coordinate 2,702, forward strand.
GTGAAAACTTTTCCGTCAGTTGGAGTTGTTTGCGTTGTTGGCTGTTCTGGTTGTTCGTTTGCTAATTGCTCTAAATAATTTGTTATGTAATTGTTTAGCTTATTGTCGGTAGTTAGGATAACTAAAGCAACTATTATAAGAACCGCAACTACGCAAAATATTATTATTTCTTTTTTGGAAATCTTCTTTTTTGAGACTGATTTTTTTCTTGCCATCATTAGCTCCTACCGTGTTTCTATTCTTCTATTATATGGGTTTTCCGTGCGTTTTGCAATTGATATTTTGAATTGGTTGGAGAGAGATTCATTATTGACAAAACACTATAATAGTAGTAGTATATATTATATATTTAACGCGCACGCCTGACAATACGTATGAGTGTTGCGCGTGGAAAAGCATATATAGACGGGAGAAAACAACTTAGATTTGAAACGATTATTACCTATTTTTATATTACTGTGCTTTTTACTTGCTGTTATCGTTGGCTGCACGTCTATTGGTGGTATAACTATTACTTACGATAGCATGGGTGGTAACAAAATATCCCCCCTTAGCATATATAGTGACACTACCGAACTGGAACTGAAAGATCCACAGCGAGAAGGGTATGACTTTAAGGGTTGGTATTATGACTCTAGCCACACATCTATGGTCAATAAAAACGATATTCCCAGCGAAAACATAACTATCTATGCAAAATGGTCCATTAAACAAATTACCATAACTTTTTATGACGAAAATAGCTCTGCGTTTGCATGGGAACATGTAGATTATGGCAGTTCACTTTCATATAGCGATTTACCTAACCCTCCCGCAAAGCCTGGGCATACTGCTATGTGGCAATACAATACCGATGGTGTAAAAGTTACGTCATCCGAGCTTGCAAATATTAAAGAAGACTTCAGCCTTAAAGTGTTTTATACCTTAAACTTAGGGAGCGTTGCTTATTACGTAAGCGATCAGGACCTTGATCCTGAGTATTCTTACCTTGAAGCAGACGGAGCAACAGTAAATGGCTACAAAATATTTAGCTATAATAAAGGTACGCCCGAAGATGCAATAGACAAGCCTGCAAACCCTTACAAAGAAGGTTTTTATTTCCTTGGTTGGTTTTACGATAAAGAACATACTCAAAAATGTATTAATTTGCCCGAGGCTATCCCCTATTCCAATTCCAATATCGTTTTGTACGCTCATTTTGTGAACGTATCCGAAATGTATAAATATATGACCTATGATACTATCACCGTTGGAGGTGAAAGTTGTTATCGCGTAATTGGACTTACCCCGCAAGGAAAAAATCAAGATACTATCGTAATCCCCGACTTTATTAATGGCATAAAAGTTGTTGCAATCGGTCGAGAGTATACAAGCGGTTCAGCCGATAACTATCGTGTGTTTGATGGCAGTTACCTAACAAATATTACTATACCAAATACCGTTACATCCATAGGAAGTTTTGCTTTTATGGGAAGTACCAGACTTAAAGCTGTTTCTATTGACGGAAACAATCTTGTTTCTATTGGAACAGGCGCGTTCTCTGGATGCAAAGGTTTAACGGAAATAAACTTGCCAGATAGCGTTGTGACAATTGGCGCTTACGCTTTTGCAGGTATTACTAAAGTTAATTCCACCAGTGCAATACAAGTTGAATTCGGTGTAGATGCCGAAGAATGGAGTCAGCTTGACAAATGGTATTTTACCGAAATGTCGCTTGAAAAATTTAACATCACTAAAACTAGTGTTTTGAGCAATTTAAGACCATATGCGTTCTATAATACTTCGTGTCTAACGTCCATAAGTATTCCCAACAGCCTAACGGAAGTTGATTATACTATGTTTGACGGCAGTTTTTTACAGGATATAACAATTTATGTGGGCAATACAGATTTGATCAACGTTGATGACGCAATATACTCGCTGGACAAAACAATGTTATTCTATTATCCAATGTATGGCGCTACAGATTTTGTTTTACACGCAAACACAACAAGTATCGCGCCCTATGCTTTTTATAACAATAAAACTATCCAAAGGGTACTTTTTAACGATAGTTTGACTACAATAGGAGCTTATGCTTTTGAAAATGCTAAACTTCTTGAAAGCATAACTATGAATACCGCTTGCGCGCTTGCCTCTATCGGAAACTATGCTTTTTCGGGTTGTGAAAATCTCGATGGCGTGGAATTTTCATCCTACCTAAATACAATAGGTGAAGGCGCCTTCAAAAATTGTAAAAACATAACTAATGTAACTTTTACGGGCAACAGCCTTAACGCTATATTGAAATATACCTTTTTAGGATGCACCAGTTTGGACAACGTAGTTATCCCTTCCAATGTAAAGAGCATTGGCGATTACGCTTTTTATGGTTGTTTGTCGCTAAAAAATCTTAATATGAATAACGAAACTTCTATAATGAATACAATAGGCTCCTACGCTTTTTCTGAGTGTATCAATCTTGAACCGATTGTTTTGCCCTATAACATAACGAGCATTGAAAGTTACGCATTTGCAAGCATAGATAACTATATGAATTTAGACGTTGACTTATACAAAACTCAACTAATTTCCATAGGCGCGTATGCGTTTAAGAATTGTCGCGGAATGAGCACTGTGAACCTACCACAGACTTTGCAAAGCATTGGCGAAGGCGTTTTCGAAAACTGCACAGGGCTGTTCTCCGCTTCATTCAACAGCACACCCCTTCTTGTGGAAATACCTTACAAACTTTTTTATAACTGTACAAATATAAGGAATACGATTTATTTCCCTAATAATGTCGAAACCGTAGGCGACTATGCTTTTTACAATTGTTCGTCAATTATTACTATTCGTTTTAATAAAGTTAAAAGCATTGGACTTAGCGCGTTCGAAAACTGCGCCGCTTTGCGTGAAGGCAACAGTTCGGAGGATTATATTTTACCCTCTATGCTCGAAACTATAGGCGAAAGAGCTTTTGCCAACTGTTCTAGCCTTGTCAGCATACATATCCCGAACACACTGACGGCAATAAGCAGCGAAGTGTTTATGGACTGTTCAGCGCTGACTGACATAAATTATAATGCCAATTATATACTCGAAACCATTGGTGAAAATAGCTTTGCTAATTGCACTTCTTTAACCTCATTTGCAATTCCATCAACACTAAAACAACGTGGAGAAAATTCCGGCTTTATTAAAAATCCTTTCTACGGTTGCAGCGCTTTATTGAATTTTGTATTATACCCACCAAATATCAACAACTTAATAGTCATTGACGGTATAATTTTTGAACAAACTTCTACTTTTGAAACGGCTCCACTTTATTCGCTTTATGCGTATCCGACAGGTCGTGGCCAATCGTACGATGTGCTCACCAACGTTAGTCATATAAGCGATTACGCATTTTACGGCAGTGCAATTTCCGCGCTTTCTTTTACTGCATCAACGCCCGAATCAACCAGAGAACTTATCACTTTAACAAAGATTGGCAAGTACGCTTTTGCCGACTGTAACAATCTAACATCAGTGCTTATATCCAAAAGAATTTACGCAATTGATGATTATGCTTTTTACAACTGTAAAGCCTTAAACTCTCTTATTATAGATGAATCATACGCATCAGACGGCGGACTGACCGAAACTATTGGCGTATATTACCAGGTTACAAACATAGGTGAAAATCAAAATAACAATAACCTTTTAAACATAGGCGAATATGCTTTCGGTCGTATTGCTATTACCTCACTTGAGATAGCGCCTAGAATTATTAATATAAATGAGGGTGCTTTCAGCGATTGCTACTCATTGCTATCAATAAACTTTATTGATTCATTTGATACCAATCTACTCAATATCGGCCCTTACGCATTCTATGCAGACAGTGGACTTACTTCGCTGGAGCTGCCTATACATTTACAATCGATTGGCGAATACGCTTTTTCTTATTGTGTAAACGTACGTACTATCAATTTTAAAACGAGTCTTTCGGCAAATGGCGGCGAACAAGTTGTTTTGGATATTGGCGCATATGCTTTCCAAAACTGCCACTTCTTATATACGCTTAACCTGCCCTCTTCGTTAAACTCTTTAGGTGAAGGTGTGTTTAGCTATGCGTCTAGATTAAAATACGTAAATTTCGCACCCGAACTCAATCTGTCGAGAACTTCGCTCGATATACCGTCACTAGCATTTTTAGGTGATGCCGATATAGAAACAATATCTATCCCATCCTACATAACAAATATAGGAGAAAAAGCTTTTTATGAATTGACACTTAACGAAATTAGCTTTTTAACTTCCAACTTGGATGAGGATTTGCGCTTTGGAAATTATGCATTTGCCAACCTTAATGAGCTTACATCCATAGACTTGCCTGACAGACTAGTGGAAATAGGCAATCATACCTTTGAAAACAGCAATATCTCAACGATAACTTATAGCAACGGCGGAAGAAGTTTATCCATAGGCGATTATGCGTTTAATAATATAAAAATTAAAGAAATCTTGATAAATGGTCGTATTTCTTCAATTGGAACGTATGCCTTTAGCAATACTACTCTGCTAGAAAAAGCAAGCTATGTAGACCATTCCGACCTTAGTATCGCTGATTATACCTATTATGGCTCGGCTCTTAAAGAAATTACCTTTGACAGCATTCCTGATACTGCAACTATTGGTAGCTACGCTTTTTACGGAACTCACAACCTTACAATTGTATCTTTAAGTGGCAATGGTACTACCCTTGAAGCAACGTCATCAATAACTATCGGCTCTTATGCTTTTTATAACAGCGCAATCGGTTCTGTTTCTTTAATAAGCAATAGCATCGAGATTGGCGATTATGCCTTTAATAATACTCATCTGAAATCAGTTAACGTCAATGCTGCCACAATTGAGATTGGCAACCTTGCCATTGCTAACAACTTGTTGCTATCTTCATTAATAATAAATGCAAGTGGCGCAATTACTAAGTTGGGTATTGGTTTTGCAAGCTCTAATCCTAATTTACAAGATATAGACCTTACAGATACTAGTTCAACATATGATGTTGCTGACGGCGTTGTTTATAAAGGAAATACCTTACTTTTATATCCTGCTGGAAAGGTGGGCGCAACATACAAATACAGATACATAGCCGAATATGAAGAATATGTTTTAACTATGGAAGACCCACTTGATATGCAAGAATATTACGATATATATTACACCAAAGAAGGAGGAACTTATACTCGACTTACAGCGGCACCTAGCGCTTGGGCGGAAAATACCTATTATGAAAAAACGGTAAGAATTGCGCCCTATGCTTTTGCTGGGAATTCGCATATTAGGAACCTTGTTTTAGAAAGTGGCACTACGACTGTTGACAGAAATGCTTTAAGTTTTGTAGAAAACTCGCCTAGTCTTACGTTCTTTACCCCTGCAGAGTTGGTAGATGAATATATCAATGATTGGAGAATTACAAACTTTGCGCCTATCAGTGAAAACCTTAACGGTATGGTGTTGAAGTTGCTAATTGGCGACCGTTATTCTTTGGAAAAATATACTGGCGATGACGTGCAAATTACTATTAATAGCAAAATATTGGATGGAGAAAAAACCTATAATATTGTAAGCATTGCCGATGAGGCGTTTAAACAAAACATATCGATTACGAGCATAACCTTAGGACCCGGCATTGAAAAGGTAGGTAAGTACGCTTTTGCAAACTGTACCAACCTTGTAGAGTTCGTTGTCGGTTCTATGCTTACAACTATTGATATCCATGCGTTCCAAAACTGTGTTAATTTGCAATCAGTTACCTTTAACAACGCGATAAAATATATCAACAATTTTGCTTTTGAAAACTGTATTTTATTAGACAATGTAGTTTTACCCGACTCTGTCCAAACTATTGGTCAGTATGCTTTTACAAACTGCACATCCTTGTCCAGTATTTCTTTAGGTAACGGTTTGACTTCTATTTTGGATAATAGCTTTGAAAACTGTTCAAATTTAGTAAGCATTTCCATACCTGCAAGCGTAACGGAAATTTACGGATACGTTTTTGCAAACTGCAACAAACTATCCTATATTTATATAAATAGCAAAGCTGTTCCCACCCTTAAGAAAAATGGTTTTGCTCAAACGCTAGAAGGCTTACGCATACTTGTTCCACAAAACCTGATGGAAAGGTTTATATCGGCAACTAACTGGAGAGATTACACCAATAAAATTTTGCCTATTGAATACATGTGCCAAGTAGACGGATTCGAAGACTATATTATAAAAAGAATAAGCGGAACAAATTATCGACTTGTAGGCTATCTGGGCAATGAAGCAAACGTAAATATTGCATCCTACATATCTAATGACATAAACATTACCGAGATAGGAAGTTATGCACTAAACCATTTTGCCGTAACTGTAAATGTGGCAGAGGGCATTCAAGTAATTAGCGATTACGCTTTCTACAATGCTAAAAACCTGACGGAAGTTACGTTGCCGTCAACTACGCAAAAGATTGGCACATACGCATTTGCCAATCTTGACTCTTTAGTTAAGTTGGATATAGTCGATTTTGTAAACAATCAAATCGTTGTCCCCGCGCTTACTACCATCGGCGATTATGCATTCTTTAACACCGCGCTCACTTCAATCGTGATACCAGAAAAGGTCGCTAGTATCGGCAATTATGCCTTTGGCGGCGATACCGTTGCTAAATTTGAAAATATAACCTTTAATATGACAGATACCGGGGCTGAATTTTTAAAGCTTAAAATAGGTAACTATGCTTTTATAAACAACGTTAATCTAACGTCAATAACGTTTAATTGTTTTGTAGAAAGTATTGGTGATGGCGCATTCAATAACTGTACTGCGTTGCGTAATATTTATTTTAATTCGGTCAAGAAAAACACCGCTGGCATATCTACCCAAACGCCAACTGCAACAATTTTCCTAAATTGCAACAACCTATCGGTTTTTGTTAAAGAACTAGAAACTTTAAACAGTTTCAAACAGTCTTGGGAAAACGATAATGATCAAAGCAAGTTAATTCTTGCAAGTTACATAGTAAGAGATGAAAATAACTCTGTGGTATACGATTATGACGCTGACGGAAAACAAATTGTCATTGATACGTACAACTATTTTGTACTAGAGAAAGTATCAGGCTCTATAGCTTACATCAAAAATTATATAGGTGACTATACAGGAAGATATATCGATGCGAAGAATCCGCAAGAAGGTGATCCTTTAGATACCGATATAATTATACCCAGCACTATAAGTATCGAAGGAACATCTCACACCATAACTCAAATTTCAGCGTATGCTTTCAACAACAAGATAACCAGCGTTCAGATACCAAGCACAGTAACTAATATAAGCGGTTATGCATTTTACAATGCGACAAGCTTAAAGTCGGTTAGCTTCTCGGGAACAAGTAAGCTAGCTACTATAAAAAGTTCTGCATTCGAAAATTGCACGTCTCTTGTTGCGTTTCATATGCCAAAATCCGTTATTGAGGTAGGCAGTCAGGCCTTTAAGAATTGTTCTTCGCTAGCAAATATGACCTTTGAAGAAATTACCGAATTTGATGTTAAAACCAAAATTAGATTTGAGGACAACGTATTTGAAAACTGCACCAAACTAAATACCATTAGCCTGCCTGACCATGCGATTAGCTTAGGTGGCGGTATCTTTAAAAACGCATCTAATCTGCAACAAGTTAACTTCAACGTAGGCACCAGCGAAATGGCAACGATAAAAGCTTATGCGTTCCAAAATACCGCCATTGCAAGTATCACCTTCCCTGAAAAGTTACAAGGCGTTGGTGACTATGCTTTCGACGGTTGTGTTAATTTAACTTCAGTTTATTTGACAAAAGCAAGCGGGATACCGACAAATACCGAAAATAATGTATTTAACAACATAACAAATCCGTTCATACGGGTGTACGTGCCTTATACAAGCTATGAGAGCTACGTAGTTCTTCAGGGTTGGAAAACTCGTTCTGTACTGCCCAACCTTGTTGACGACACCAATACCTTTAATTATAGACTAACAGGTGTAGTCGGCAATGAAACGGCAATAATTACCAACTATCTCGGAACATCTACCAACTTGAACGTCCCGTCTCAACTCAAAATAGGCGGTAACTACTATCGTGTAACCAGTATTAACTCTTACGCAGGCAACACAAAAATCACCAAGGTAGAATTTGCTAGTCCGTCGTACCTGAGCACACTTGCAAGCTCTGCTTTTGCAAACTGTACTTCGCTTAGAGAAATACAATTGCCCAACACAATTACCGTTATTGAGCAGAACGCATTCTATGGATGCGTTGCGCTTACTGATATTACTTTGCCCAGTGGGATAAGCATAATAAGCAACAGAACTTTCTATAACTGCTCCTCGCTAACGGAAATAACTTTGCCCTCAAGCGTTATTCAGATAGGCGAAGCGGCGTTTAGTATGTGTACAAATCTTAACCGTGTTATCGTTGAAATGAGCGGAACTACTATTGCAACACTAGGCAGTGGTGCATTCACAGGCGTTAGCAAGCATTTTGTAATTGTTGTTCCAACCGCTACAAAGCCCTACTTTTTAAATGAATGGTATGCTTACCAAAACGTAATATTTGCGCGTAACGAAATGTATGGTGATTACATTATTAAAGAAAACATAGATTCTGTTGAAATAATACAATATAACGGTTATACCAATAACCTTAACTTTGATATCATTACTATTAAGGGTAAGAAAATTATTAGCGTAGCTGAAAATGCTTTTGTAGACGAGTCATTGGTCTATATATTGACAAGTGGAGAGAATTAATGGACAAATTTTATCAAGTGGATATATGCGGCAGAAAAATCGATCTACCCATTTTGGATATCGGGAACAATATAAATATTGCTTTCTTTAACTTGCACGGTGCGCAAGAGCTAACAGAATATTGTGCAAAATGCCTTGCGACAAAACTCGATGGATGCGAAGTTGTACTTACCGCCGAAAGCAAAGGCTTGCAACTAGCTCACTGCGTTGCAAGGCAGTTAAATCAACCCTATTATGCCGTTGCAAGAAAATCTAAAAAACTATATATGCAAGACGGTATTTCTGCTACGGTAAAATCGATTACCACACAAAACGTGCAGACATTATACTTATGTTATAATGATTCCGCCTTGCTAAAAGGCAAAAAAGTTGCCATAGTAGACGATGTTATTTCCACGGGCGGTAGCTTGCTTGGACTGGAGAAATTGGTAGAACTGTCGGGTGGCATCGTTTACAAAAAAGCTTTTGTTCTTGCCGAGGGGGATGCAAAAAACCGCGAAGATGTTGTATTTTTAGCATCAATCCCACTTATGTAAATTATGAAAAAACGTCTTATCGAGCTTTATAAACATTGTTTTCCCGAAGATGCCGAAAAAACAGTAGCTTTTATGTTTGAGCATATTCTGGGAGAAAACAATGTCCTAACAGAATTTGACAGTGGCAAATTGGTCGGAGCAATGTATCTTGTGGATAAAACTTTATATTATAAAGGTAGTGAATATCCCCTACCCTATATAGTTGCCCTAGGAACAGCTACCTCGCACAGAAACAAAGGTTACGCCGAAAAACTTATAGTAAGGTCTTTAGACAAGTTGTTTCTAAATAAAGTACCGTTTGTTGGGTTGTACCCGTTCAAACACTCATTTTATGAAAAATACGGTTTTTTTACACCATCTTACGACTATAAGCTAGTTGGGGAAAGGGTGGCTTGTGATATAACAAAAACCAAACAGATATACGAAAACTTTTGTAAAGAGCTGGATTATTATATTGTAAGAAAAGATAACTTTTATGATTTTTTAAACGGTATTAGCTTGATTGAAGGCGAAAAGTTTTATGAAATTGTAGATAATGGTACAACAAGCGGATATACTTGTTTAGACGAAAGCGTTCCTACTCAATATTATAAAGGTGTACAAAAAGGCACAATGATACGAATTGCTGACGCTTATACTGCGCTTAGCATATCGAATCTGACCTTTGATAAAAAAATTAAGATAATTGACAACTTAGTCAGTGGCAACAACTTCTCTTGTTTGGTAAAAAACGGCAAAGTTACTGCAACTTCTGATTTTGACATAGCCTTAGACATTAGTGATTTGGGGCAAATACTGTTTGGCAAAAAAACCTTGGATGGCGCTATGTGTAACGCACTTAACGGGTATCTTGCCGATAAATATTAAAATTTAGTAAAGGCTAACTTAAAATTACTTTAAGACGCCTATATTATTATAAGGAATAATATGATTGAATTAACTTCCTTAGGAAGCGGTTCCAAGGGAAATTGTGTGCTTATAAATAATGGTACTAACAGACTCCTCATTGATGCGGGGTTAAGTATTAATGTGCTTTATAAAAAATTGAAAGCTCTTGACCTTACATTAGACGATATAGACGGCGTCTTGTTGACCCATGAACATAATGACCATATAACGTCCAGCGAAGCACTAAGCGCATTTATCCCCATCTATTCTCACCCTGCGACCTTGGAGTATGTCGCAAACAAGTATGCGTTACCTTTACGTAAACAAATGGAGATAGAAGAACAATATTTTAACATAGGAACTTTTGATATACTTCCTTTTAGAACAAGCCACGACGCTTTACATCCATACGGTTTTGTCATCAATGACCATGACTCAAAACTTGCTTATTTGACAGATACCGGGTTTATATCTAAGGGCGTTATGAACGTTATTAAAGGCAGTGATACCGTTATGATAGAAAGTAACCACGATAAAGAATTGTTGCTATCCGGTGTATATCCATATTATTTAAAAAAGCGTATACTGTCCGAGGTAGGACACTTAAGCAATGAAGAATGCGCACTTACTATCGCTTCGCTTATAGAATATGGCGCGACTAAGTTTATGCTTGGTCATCTTAGCGAAAAAAACAACCTTCCGGAACTTGCGTATTGGACAACTACCAACTACCTAACACGAAAAGGAATTGATACTAGCGACTATAAATTAAAAATTGCAAGCCAAAAGCAAACGGTTTTTTTAGGATAAATAAAACATATGAAACAACAACCTTTAACTCAAAAAAGCAGTGTAATAATCTATGCCTTAGGTTTTATAATAATGCTTGTGGCAAGCATTATTGCAACTACTGTAATACCTAACGACACAAATTTTTATATTTATATTTGTTATATTATTCCGCAACTAGCTTATCTTACCGCAATTATTTCGTATACGCGATATGCAAAGCTAGATTTTAAGCTTAATATTAAAGAAAATGTACACAAAAATAATTTAAAATACCTTATTGCTATACTTGTTGGCGGAGGAATTTTTTTCAGTGCATTGCTACCTAATTATTTTCTGGTAAAACTATACGCTATTTTGGATTTTGATATGCAGGTTGCTGTTCCTGCGTTAAACGGTAATATTGATTATTTGCTATCACTTATTACTATTTGCATTTTACCGCCTATATGCGAGGAGCTGATGTTTAGAAAAGCACTTGTCGACGGCTTTTCCCTTCTTGGCACAATTAGCGCCATACTTCTTAGCGCCCTTCTTTTCAGCTTATCGCACTTAAACCCTGTGCAAACTATATATCAATTTATTTTAGGCGTTATACTTGCCTTGATTTATATCAAAACTAAAGATATACTAATTACAATAATCATACACGTTGTAAACAATTTGCTCGCATTTTTCTTGGGTGCTTTAACAAGCGCTGTTATATGGGAGCAGATGAAAGTATTGTTACTATGTATATTCATTGGTTTACCCGTTGCTGTTTTGGGTCTTTTGCTTATATTAAAGGGCGGAACGGTGAATACTAAAAAGCAAGAAAAACTACATCCATTTACCATAATACTTCTTGCCATAATGCTGTTGTTATGCGTACTTAATGTTGTATTGATATAGGAGAATAATTATGACAAAAACCTTTAAGCTTAGCGTAATATTCTTTATAAGCACCTTATTTCTTGTGCTTATGAGAATAATATTTAGCTTCTCAAACTTAAGCGACAATGTGTCTGGCTGGCTGTTCAGCTTTGCTGTTCAAGTGGTAGGTATGGGCTTGATTCCGTTGCTTTTGTATAAGTTTTGGGTAAAAGATGATATCTTAACAGGCTTATATATAAAAACAAAAATTCCTACCAAAATTTTTGGACTTGCTATAGTCATAGGTTTTTTGTTCCGCTACCTAACGGTGGGCGTATCTGTTATTTATCAGGTAATAATAAGATTACTTGGATTTACGCACATTAACAGCGCAGGCACTATCTATTCAGGACCAGAAGTTCTTATTATGGATATACTTTGCACTGCGATACTTCCTGCTATTTTTGAAGAAATAACTGACCGAGGCATTACAATGAGGCTTTTTAATGATGTGAAAGAAGATAAAATGAAAATTATCTTTATGGCGATATTGTTTGCATTGGCACACCAAAACATAGTTCAGACAGGTTATACCTTCGCTGGTGGGTTAGTTATCGCTTACCTTGCAGTAAAGACAAAAAGCATACTTCCAGGTGTAATCGTCCACTTTATGAACAATTTTTTCAGCGTGATAAGCGGTTATTCCGGTCAGCACAACGGACTGTTTGCCTTTTATGAAAACAAGCTTTTTCAGCTAATAAACGATTATTTCTTGCTCGCTGTAATAAGTTTTATTGTATGCGGTGTGGTTTTAGTTATGCTGCTTCGCTATATTGCAGATATTATGAAAAAATCATCTTCCGACGCTGCTCGCAAAGAATTAAGCCAACCTGAGAATTTTCACACCTATACGCCAAATGGTAGTAATTTGGAGCATCTAAATGATTTATTTGGCTTTTCCACTCCGAAAAATGCAATCAAAATACGCTCTAAATGGTATGAATACGCTTTTTTATATGGCGCTATTGCGCTAGGACTTTTAACGACGTTATTTACCTTCTTATGGGGTTTGTGGCGATGAGAATAAACCTAATAGCAGTTGGGAAACTTAAAGAAAAATATTGGACAGACGCCATAAACGAATATAAAAAAAGAATATCAAGGTATGCTGATTTAGAAATAATTGAAATTAGCGAAGGCAAAAGTTTGTCGGAGGAAGGCAATAACATTATAAAAAAGTTGTCAGGCTTTATCATAGTACTGGACATAGGCGGGGCTCTTGTTACAAGTTCCGAGCTTGCTAATGTATTTTCCCAACAAATGGTAAACGGCAAAAGCGAGTTTTCCATTGTTATCGGAAGTAGCGAAGGTCTTTGCGAAGAGGTAAAAGCGAAATCAAATATGCGAATAAGCTTTGGTCGGGTTACTTATCCGCATCAATTAATGCGCGTTATCGTTGCCGAACAGCTTTATCGATCAATTGCAATAAATAATAATCTTACATATCATAAATAATAATTAAATAGGTATAATTATTATCATGATGAATAGTATATTACCTATGAAATATGAACATTTAATAGAAGAAGTAAAAAAACTCGGTAAGGTTAGTTACCTTGCTACAACTCCGCTGGGATATAAAATTCCTATGGTTTCTATTGGCAAGGGTAAGGCAAAAACTTTGATAGTGGCAAGTATCCATGCAAGAGAGCATATAACGACATCGCTTCTCAATAAGTTAATGCAAAACTATCAAAGCAAGATTCCTATCGATTATATACCTATGCTAAATATCGACGGGGTAATGCTTGCTACAAACGGGCTTTCGATAGCAAAAGATGAACTACTAAAAGAGCAACTTTTACAGCTCAACAACGGTAGTGAAGACTTTTCTTTGTGGAAAGCTAATGCACGCGGAGTTGACATTAACGTAAATTTTGATGCAGACTGGGGCGAAGGACAACAAAATGTCACAAGCGCTGGCTCGGAAAATTATATCGGCATAAACTGTAATAGCGAAATAGAAACGCAAAGCATCGTAAACGTGCTTAAAAACAACTATTCGCTGGTATGTTGCTACCACTCAAAAGGCGAAGTTATATATTGGGGATATGAAAATAATTTCCGCCACTATTTGTACGCTAAAAAGTATGCAGACTATGTCGGATATGAACTTACAAGAAGCGAAGGCTCGGCGGGTGGACTTAAAGACTACTACTCATTAAACTATAATGGTCTTGGTCTTACCGTAGAAATTGGCGAGGACCAACTACCTCACCCCTACCCGCTAAGCGAGCTAAACAACTTAATAACAAAACATACAGGCAGTATAGAACTACTTGCCGAAATGGGAGAAACAATTGCGGAACTACATGGAGAAAGCAATAGAAGAAGCGAAAATTGCACTCAGTGAACAAGAAATACCGATAGGATGCGTTATTGTACATGATGGCAACGTCATTGCTAGCGCTCATAACACTAAACAAAATAGCAACAACTCGTTAAACCACGCAGAAATGCTTGCTTTAAACAAAGCTATGGAGGTGCTTAATACAAAATATCTCTATGACTGCACCATGTACCTTACAATAGAGCCGTGCGCTATGTGCGCAGGCGCAATGATAAACTGTCGTTTAGGCAAACTCGTATTTGGCGCAAGAGAGCCAAAAACAGGTTGTGCTGTGAGCAATTACAACTTATTAAACGATTCGCGTTTTAATCATCGTGTGGACGTCGAAGAAGGCATACTAGAAGAAGAATGCTCTAACATAATGAAGGAGTTTTTTATAATAAGGAGAAACAAATGTTAATAGTTGGATTGGGGAATCCCACAAAAGAATATGAAAATACCTTTCACAATATCGGTTACTTAACGATAGATGCCTTGGCAAAAAGGCTGGGTAAAAAAATTATTAAAGCTGAATGTAAATCTCTTACGTCGGTAAAAACTATTAATGGCGAAAAGGTTGTTTTAGCAAAGCCTTACACATACATGAATTTAAGCGGTTGCGCCGTAAAAGAACTAATGGCAAAATATAAGCAACAAGAAAGCGATCTTTTGGTAATCGTAGACGATATAGATATACCTAGATTTTCGGTGAGGACACGACCGTTTGGCAGTGCGGGAACGCACAACGGTATGAAAAACATTGTGGATATGATTGGCACGTCCAATTTTAAACGTATGCGTATAGGCATAGGTCAACAAGGATATGACCTTGCATCCTACGTTTTATCAAAAATACCGTCGGAGGACAGAAAAACCTTTGATGCAACCTGCGAAAAAGTTAGTTTGCTTTTAGAACAATACATAATGACAAAAGACTTTGATAAATTGAGTCGAGAAAGCAACGTGATTAATAAATGTTAGATAAAAATTACTCTCTTACAACTGGAAAACTCCTCGAACTTAAAAATGCTGTCCAAAATGGACTCGATAGCATAGTTTTCTTTGCGCTTGATACTAATAGGTACCATATTGCAAGCAACCTAGACCGTCCATTTTTGTACGTTTGCGGAGATATTGTTTGCGCACAAAGAGCAACTGATATTCTTAACGAGTACTCGAAAAAAGAGGTTATTCTTATCCCGGAAAAAGAGGATGTTCTAATCCCTAGACAGATACAAAATTTAAGCAGTGTATATCAGCATAATTTGAGTTTATACAAACTTCACACCAATAAAGTTGCGGGCGCTGTAATTACGCTGGAAGCGTTGATGCAGTTATACCCAAGTTTGGAAATTTTTAAAGAGAACACACTAAACGTTACAATAAGCGACACCCTAGACCTAAATGAACTTGCCAAAAAGCTTATTCAAATGGGCTATGGCCGTAAAGACATAGTGGAAAATGAAACTAACTTTTCCATACGAGGCGACATACTAGATATTTTTCCACTTGGACATGATGCTCCTGTACGTGTGGAGTTTTTTGGCGACACTATAGAAAAAATTCGTAAGTTCAGCTTGGAAACAATGTTAAGCACAGAAGAATTGGACTCTCTAACTGTACTGCCTGCATCCTATATTTTAGTACCCCCAAATGAGTTAAACGGAATACTAAACAAGGTAAAACGTGCAAAAAGAAATGTTGATGCTAAGTTTAACGAATATATAAATGCCGAAAGCGAGACTTTTTTTGCAAACCCAAATAGTTCTTTAAGGTCTTTCTTCTTACCTTTTATGCGCAATCTATTTACAAGAATTTATGATTATTTGCCGACAGACAGCGTAGTGATTTTTGATGATACAAAACTGACGGACGATAAATTCCGCTTGTATTACAATTCTTTTATTGCGCGTGTAAAAAATCTCATTGCAAGCAATAAGTTGCTTGAAGACCACACACAATCTGTTTTAAGTTATGAGGAAACTTTTGATATACCTTTTACAAAACTTGGTTTTGGCAAGATAACAAGTAACGTTACCTTATTTAAACCGAGAGAAGTTCTTACTATAAAGTCACAGCCTGTGCCGAAATACTATCTCGCACTAAACGAGATGTACGACGATTTAAGAAATTTTGAATTCAATGGTTTTAAGGTCAGAATCTATGCGAAAGACGCACGAAGCGCAACGGAGTTGCAAACGTTATTGCGTGACAATATGCTTGCTATAAACATAAACGTTGACGAAGACGCTCAAGTTGGAATTTTGATTGGAGATATCAGCTATGGATTTATATACCCTAGTGAAAAACTGGTGGTCATTGGATATAAAGATTACTTAAGGCAAACGGTACGTACCAAAAGCGCGCTGCATAAACGACAAGCATTTACCTTGCCGGGAAAAGGCGACTATGTTGTACACGAAAAACACGGAATAGGAATATCAGAAGGTATTCAACGAGTTACGACAAGCTCGGGTGCAAAGGATTTTTACGTAGTTTTATATCGTGGCGGAGACCGTCTTTATCTGCCTGCCGATCAGTTAGATACACTGGAAAAGTATAACGGAATAGACGCTCCCGCCTTGCACAGAATAGGCGGAGCAGAATTTGAACGCATAAAGAAAAGAGTAAAAGAAAGCGTGAAAGCTATGGCGATAGATTTACTTGCGTTGTATCAGTCACGTTTTCAGCAAAAAGGTTATGTATATCCATCTGACACCGTATGGCAAGAGGAGATGGAAAAAGATTTTGAATTTACCGAAACCGATGACCAGCTTATCGCAATTAGTGAAATCAAACAAGATATGGAAAAAGGCAAGATTATGGATAGACTCCTTTGTGGCGACGTTGGTTATGGCAAAACAGAAGTTGCCTTGCGCGCTGTTTTTAAAACTTGCATAGAAAATAAGCAAGCTGTAATTTTAGCCCCTACTACAATTCTTGCGCAACAACACTATAATTTAATTTGCGCGCGTCTCAATAAGTTTAAATTCAAAATTGAACTATTATCGAGGTTTGTGCCCCCAAAAAATATAAAAGAGGCACTCAAACGTATAGCTACTGGCGAATCGCAAATTATCGTTGCAACGCACAGAGTGCTAAGCAAAGACGTTAAATTTAATGACCTTGGCTTGCTTGTACTTGACGAAGAACAACGTTTTGGAGTTGAACATAAAGAAAAATTAAAGGTTTATAAAAATAAGGTAAACATATTAAGTTTATCCGCCACCCCTATTCCCCGAACTCTACATATGGCACTAAGTGGCATTAGAGATATATCAACATTAGAAGAGCCACCCAAAAACCGTTTGCCGGTAGAAACTTACGTTACCGAATACAACGATAATCTATTGATAAACGCAGTAAGTAAGGAAATTTCACGAGGCGGACAGGTTTTCATTCTTTACAACCGCGTTGCGACGATAACAAGTTTTTATGACAAAGTACGTTCGCTTTTTGACGACAGCGTAAATATTATACTTGCTCATGGCAAAATGTCGGAAGAAATGCTTGAGGACAGAATAAGGGATTTTTACGACAACAAAGCTCAGGTGCTGATAAGCACAACGATTATTGAAAACGGTATTGACCTACCTAATGCGAACACACTTTTTGTTATTGACGCCGACAATCTAGGACTTAGTCAGTTGTATCAGCTTCGAGGTCGAGTCGGTCGAAGCAACGTGCTTGCTTATGCTTATTTTACCGTTCGTGAGGGAAAGGTTCTTACCGAAAATGCCATTAAACGACTGAATGCTATTATGGATAATACCGAACTTGGCAGCGGATTTAAAATAGCTATGCGCGATTTGGAGATAAGGGGCGCAGGCAATGTTCTTGGCAGAGAACAACACGGACAAATGGAAAAAGTCGGATACGAAATGTATCTAAAGCTGGTTCAAGAAGGAATTGATGAAATTAAAGGTATGGTAACCCGCCCAAAAAAAGAAATCGAATTGTCTGTGGACGGAACGTTTGCTCTTAATGAAGATTATATCACCGACAACCGCGCAAGAGTAAGTTTTTATCGCAGAATCAGCACTCTTAATTCTTTAGAAGAGGCTAGATCGTATCAAAAACAGCTTGAGGAAATGTACGGTAAATGCACAAGCGAAGTAATAAATATAATTCGCATAAGCCTAATTAAGAATTTGGCGCAAAAGCTCAACGTTGAAAGAGTTGTAATAGGTGATAAGGGCGTAGGCTTATACTTTTACTCTAACGACATTTTGACAAATGAGGATACTATGGGCGCTATAAGTGAGTTTTCTTCTTTCGCTGTTCTTGTCCCCTCGTCCCCTCCTGCAATTATTTTTAACGGCAAAAAACTGACTCAAATAAAACGCATTAAAATGGTGTTGGAGTTTTTATGTCGAACAAACGTTGAGTAGTTTCACTTTATCTAAAATACCAAAAAACTCTTGATAATATGTGTAGTATATAGTATAATCTATATTGTATTTTATAATTATAAGTATAATTATTGATACATAAATAACAAATAAATGCGATTAAGCCTTTTATACTATCTTAAGGAGTATATAATGAAGAAAAAATTAGTTGTTCTAATATTGTTACTGGTTCTTATCACAGGTGTCATATTTACCGGCTGCACTTTTGTAAGACAAAACGAAGAAAGGGTTGCCAATGCAGTCCTAGCAACCGTAGATTACGACTATGCGGGAAACGAATACTTCCCTAAACAAACTTTGTCGTTGACTGTTACACGTAGTGAGCTTATGAGCTATATTAACTATGTTATTTACCTTTATAACAACTATAATATGCAGTATAATCCTAAAGATGTTTTTGAAGACAGTATCGATAGTCTAATAACACAAAAATACCAAATTCTTGAAGGTATGGCTTACCTTATGAACAACGCAAACGCTGATAGGCGCGCCGCTATGTATTTCTTTACAGATGATTACAAATCACTTTATGGCGAGAAAATTATTCCCGAAGGACTACTTACTATCGCTGAAAGGTATTCAGCTATCGCATCTACCAACGAAAGTTTTATAACATCAATAGAAAAATTTGTTGAAGATTATGAAAATGAAAAAAGAGAACTTAACACAACTTCCGTCAAAGAAAACTTAACTGCACGTTATGCTGCCGGTTATTCGGTTGACACAACTGACGCAGATAAAGACGGCTATGCCGATGGCGTAAAGTATGCTCATTTGCTTGAAAATGGCGAATACGAAGAAGGCTTATACCTTAATGAGGTATCTTCGGATAGAGCAACTGCTGTTGATTATAAAAAAGTTTTTTTGAAAATTACTCTAGTAAAAGAAGGCGAGCCTAATTTTATTGCTTACCTTCCGTTAGATGAATCAGCTATCGCAAGTGCTGACGATGATAAAAACGTAAGCACGAATATCCATATTACCAATAAGGTGGCAAGCTCTAACTATGAAGAACCTGTCGTTACCGATGAAGAAGTTGTCGACGAAGAAACGGGCAAAAAGAGCACCAAACAAGTAACAACTTACAAAACTCATACGGCAGTTGGATACTACAAATTAATTTCACCTCGTACTTCTTTTGCCGAAAGTACCGATTCTTCTCAGCAACAACCTGCCGAAGAAGAAGAGCCAGATATGCTCGATACTTACAGGTATTACACAACTTTTGATATAAATGACGCAGAGCAAAAAGAATTTTTTGAAAATGGACAAATTTTCAACATTGCTCCAGCAGGGCTTGATGATGCAACAAAGGACGCTTATCGCCGCTTTAAAGAAGAGAAGAAAAACGCTCTTATCAGCTTTACTACCGATACCGATGCATATAACGGTCTTGGCTATTATTATAAGAGCAGTTTTGAAAGCGCCATTCTTACCACTTGCCAACACGAATTATATCAAACCGCATTGGCAAATAGACCCATAACAGAAGATGCTTTACAAAAACAATATGCTATTCTTGCCGCAAAGCAAAAAGAAGAATATGATGTCTTAAAAAGTTATAAAGAGCAAATTGATAAATTCGCTACCACAATAGGCACTGACTTATCAACCTGCTACTATATACCTTTGGAAGCGCTAAGCAATACAACGTACACCTATACTGATACTGCCGGCGATGAGCAAACACGCGCATACGCTGTACTAAATGAAGATGGCACTTATACTATAGATATGTTCTATATCACCCATGTACTTTTCAAATTTGACGACGCAATCAAGACAATTATCGATAGATTTATTACCAAAGATTTAACGGACGCAGACGAGATTAAGGCGAAAAAATTAGACCTTATACTATCTGTTGGACTGCTCAACACAAACAAGAGCAACGAGGATTACTCTAAAGAAAGTGGCGACGCGCTTGAAGACGCTTACTACGTTATCTTAGACAACGAAGGCAATGCCAAACTTGTAGACGACGAAGGCAATCCATTATCTTTGGAACAACAACTGTTAAGTGAAAAAGTTAAAGACGTTTATACCGATTTAACCAATGAACTTGCAATAGCTACAAACAACGAAGAAAGATTGACTATATTCAAAAAATATATGACTTGGTACAACGATGACGGTGGTTCTATGAAGAGCAAGCTAGGTTACTTTGTAGCAATGGGCGATATTAAACACAGCTATGACGGGGACGATTTCCCAAATGCCGCTAAAGAACTTTATATTGACTATTTCGACAACGGAATTTACGATAATGGCGCGACACGAAACTCATTCACCTCATACGGATTGCACACAGAGATTATTAGCTTTATGCCTTTCTATAACGTTGAATTGACGGATCTTGGCAACGGCTTATGGACACTTGGTTTAGATGCTAAGTTAGATTTGGAAGACGCTAATTTTAGAACTACCGTATCCAAAAGCGTAGAAGATACCCTAAACTCCACAACCTACTCAGCTTGGACGTCATCAATAAAAAAAGAAGACGCTGAAAAGAATGCAGTAAGAGAGGAAAAGCAGTTAAACAAGTTAGCCAAAACATTAGGCATAACAAGATCTAAATAACTTTACAACAAATATGAAAAAAGGATGGTTTGTATACCATCCTTTTTTATTGTCATTTTTATATTTTATAAACCGATTTTCGTTGAGGGCGCTTTTCCTGTAATAATATCGTCTATAGCGTATTTGCTATTAGCGATAAATACCGTAGTACCGTTTTTAACAGGCTCTTTTATATATTCCAATTTTGCCCTTGCCCCGTTTGCGCCTTGCCGTGATGCGCCGTCACAATAATTTTGATAATGCTCAATGTTTTGTATAAGCTCATACACGTCTTTTCCTTGTATATGACTTATAAGCGTTTCGCTATTATTTTTATCTGTATAAATGCCATTGGTACTTGTCATAATGATAAGGTATCTTGGCTTTACAAGTAAAGCTATTTGGCTTGCTGTTTCGTCGTTGTCCACACATTCTACAACGTTAGAGTTAGTACTCTTAAGCGTCTTAATTTCCATCTTGCGGACTTCTTCGTCGCTCACAGGGTCATTGTAGTTGATGATAGGAACCGCGCCTTGTGCTGCGCTCCTTATAAGCATATCGGCAAGGTGTTGCCTTTTGACGGCATCATTAAAGTGATAGTGTTCGACAAGTAGCTGTCTTAAACTATATCTGCTATCCATAAATTGGCGGTAGTTTGCCATAAGAATGCTTTGCCCTTGCGCTGCATAATCGGCTTTGTCTTGATTTATATCGCCTTTAAGCTCTGTACCGTTTCTTTTTAAATAATCAAGTCGTCCAATTTCGGTCGCTCCGCTGGTAATCCAAATTATTCCCGGCTTTAACTGCCTTGATATACGCGCAATAATGTTGTAATCAATTTCTTCGTGCTCTTTGTCGATAAGCGCCATAGAGCCTACTTTCCCAACCAGTTCTATATCGAATTTTGCCATTTTTTCTCCTATAAAATTTTACCCAATGCTTTACGCCTATTATAAATAAGTATGCATTAAAAGTCAACAAAAAACGCTCGCACTACTTTCCCCCTCCTTGCTTTACACGCTTTAAAAAAATAAAAAAGGGCAAACAACTAAAATATTGTTTACCCTTAAATTATGACATTTTGTAGAGTGGTGTTACTTAGCGTATTCTACACTCCGTAATTCCCTTATGACATTTACTTTTATCTGCCCGGGATATTCTAACTCCGATTCTAGCTTCTTGGCTATATCCTTTGCTAAAAATACTGTCTTTGCATCATCTACCTGTTCAGGTTTTACAATTACTCTGATTTCTCTACCTGCTTGAATGGCAAATGATTGTTCAACTCCTGCGAACGAGTTTGCGAGATTTTCTAATTTCTCAAGACGCTTTACATAGTTTTCTAACGATTCTCTTCTTGCTCCCGGTCTTGCTCCGCTTATTGCGTCGGCAACCTGAACAATAATCGCTTCAATCGTGGTAGCTTCAATGTCACCGTGATGCGCCGCTATTGCGTGTACCACATCTTCTTTTTCCCTAAACTTTCTAGCCAAGTCCACACCTATTTGAACGTGTGTTCCTTCATATTCATGGTCTACGGATTTACCTAAGTCGTGGAGCAAGCCTGCTCTTTTACAAACTTTAATGTCTGCTCCAAGCTCTTGAGCCATAAGTCCTGCCAGGTAACATACCTCTAAGCTATGTTTTAGAACATTTTGTCCATAGCTTGTACGATATTTCATACGTCCTAGCAACTTAACTACTTCAGGATGTATTCCGAATAGTCCCGCATCAAATACGGCTTGTTCGCCCTCTTCTTTTATTTGGCTATCAATATCCTTTCTTACGCGCTCAGCCACCTCTTCTATTCTGCCTGGGTGAATTCTGCCGTCGCTTATAAGCTTTTGCAAGGTCAATCTGGCTATTTCCCTTCTTACTGGGTCAAAGCCGGTAAGTGTGATTACGTCAGGCGTATCGTCTATTATGATATCAACACCGGTAACACTCTCAAGGGATTTGATATTACGTCCCATTCTTCCGATTATGCGTCCTTTCATTTCCTCGCTAGGAAGTTCTACTACGCTCACCGTGGTTTCCGCGGCATGGTCTACTGCGCATCTTTGTATCGCAAGACCAACTATATTTTTTGCGCGCTTTTCTGCATCCTCTTTGGCTTTAGCTTCGATATCTTTTACAAGTACCGCGGCATCTTTTTGCGCATCTTCGGTAATTTGGGCTATAAGGATTTCTTTTGCTTCGGCGCAGGTTAGGTTTGCTACCTTTTCCAACTCCTCAAGCATCTTTTCATTTTTTCTACCTAAATCTTCCTCTAAGAATTTTAATTCTCTTTCTTTTTCTTTTATTGCCTCTTTGGTCTTTTCGACCGCCTCTAATTTTCCTTCTATAATGCTCTCTTTTTTGTCGATAACATCTTCTTTCTGGTTAATTCTGGCTTCTTGTTTGGCAATTTCTAAGCGTCTTTGTTTACTTTCTCTTTCAAACTCGTTACGCAATCTTAATTGTTCCTCTTTCGCTTCCAAAAGAGCTTCTTTACGCAATGTTTTTGCCTCTAATCTTGCATCATCAATCAGTCTTGAAGCTTCCGTTTTGGAATCTCCAATTCTTTTTTCTACAGTCTTCTTGTATATCATCAGCGCAACATAAGCACCGATACCCAATGAAACTACGATTAGAGGAATAAATATTGCATATAATTTCCCGTTTGTCACGGCTATTAGATTGCTTAACATCCTTACCTCCTATTTAAATTCTAATATTCACTTTGTTGCAAATACTGTCTCGTTCGCATACAATATTGCAACAATTTATTATATAATATATTTTAATTAAAGTCAATACCATTTGTATTTGCCCGTCTGTAAGTATTTTGGGATGGTAAATAGCATTTTAGCTTTTTTTACTTAAAGTAAACTATTATTATTTTTTGCTTTTTTCTATTTGTTTCAAACCTAGTTTTTCTCTTAAATTTTTCTCTAAGTTTTCGGCAATTTCAGGATTTGATTTGATATAATCTACCGCTTTTTCTCTACCTTGGCCTATCCTTTCTCCGTTATAACTGAACCAACTTCCTGTTTTTTGTATTAGCTCGTTTTCTACTGCTAAGTCCAAAATACAACCGTATTTGGATATTCCCAAACCAAATATCATATCAAATTCACAGTTTTTGAAAGGCGCCGCTAATTTGTTTTTTACTACCTTAACTCTTGTTCTGGAACCTACAACTTCAGTCCCTGACTTGATAGCTTCTGCTCTCCTTACGTCAAAACGCATACTCGCATAGAACTTCAACGCTTTTCCGCCCGCAGTAACTTCGGGACTTCCGAACATAACACCCACCTTTTCCCTAAGCTGATTGATAAATACAACACACGTGTTGCTTTTTTTAACAACACCAGTAAGTTTCCTTAGCGCTTGACTCATAAGTCGCGCTTGTAATCCAATGTGCGAGTCGCCCATTTCCCCCTCTATTTCTGCCTTGGGTGTAAGAGCCGCTACGCTGTCGACTACAAGAATGTCTATACTTCCGCTTTTTACCAACTCTTCAGTAATATTCAATGCTTGTTCGCCGTCATCAGGTTGTGAAACGTAAAGATTTTTCAAATCTACGCCTAGGTTACCTGCATATACAGGGTCTAGCGCATGCTCAGCATCGACAAACGCTGCTATACCGCCTAGCTTTTGCGCTTCGGCAATCATATGCAATGCAAGTGTGGTTTTACCGCTTGATTCTGGTCCATAGACCTCTATGATTCTTCCTCTTGGAACACCGCCTATTCCTGTTGCCACATCAAGTGTTATACATCCCGTGGGGATAATGTCAATGTCTACCATAGCTCCATCGCCTAAAGCCATAATTGAGCCTTTGCCAAACTCTTTTTCTATTTGGGCAATTGCCACACTTAATGCTTTTTTCTTTTCTTCAAAATTCATAATTACTCCTTTTTTTGTAATTTCTTCTTATTTGTTAATAGTTATCTCTTAAAAATTGCAATGCGTAGAATAAACTAGCATTCTTTGTGCTTCTTCTTATTTGTTCTCTTGAGCCTGAAAATAAATTTTTAATAGCAAACGGTTCTCCTCTTGTGCTTGCTATTCCTATATATACCAGCCCCACCGGCTTTTCCTTAGTTCCGCCGTCAGGACCCGCAATGCCCGTTGTGGATATTGCGATGTCTACCTCATTGTCGATAAGCCCGTATGCCATTTCTTTAGCAACTTCTTCGCTTACAGCTCCGTATTCTGACAAGGTTTCGTAGCTTACTCCCAATCTATCTGCTTTGGATTGGTTGCTATACGTTACAATTCCCTCATAAAATACTTTACTTGCTCCGCTTACCCCAACTATACTTGCGCTTAACATACCGCCTGTACAACTTTCCGCCACCGCCACAAGCAGGTTGTTGTTTTGTAAGAACGTGACAAACGTTTCTTCTAAGGATATATCGTTATCATTATAAATGATTTCGTCCATATCTTCTAAAATATCGTAGTACTCGCTTTCTTGTATATTCTCTAAGTATACCACATTGTCTAAGCAGTCATTAACTATCACAACATCCAAACTAGGCTTTATATCTTTTATCTTTTCTTCTATTACATTTTTTTCACCAAAGCACCTAAACAGATACATAAGAAGCCTCCTTATACTGTTTTCCCAGACAGATTAAAGTCTGCGTAATCTATAAATACATTATATATATTTCCTATTTCCAACGGAAACTCTGAAGTAAAAAATACCTTAGTATCTATTTGTGGCGCTTGAAACTGTGTTCTGCCATAAAAACATTGTTTGTCATAGTCTATACCTTCGTAAATAACCTCTTGTATGGTATTTACATACTTAGCTTGTTTGTTAGAAGTCGTAGCGCATTGCATTTTCTCTAGCTTCGTTTGCCACCTTTCCGCTACATTTTTATTGACTCCTTTGGGATATTCAAAAGCTTTGGTATCTTCTTCGGGCGAGTAGATAAAAAATCCGGCATAATCAACCGCGCCGTCAATAAAATCTAGCAATTTTTGATGCTCTACTTCTTGCTCATAAGGAAATCCCACAATAAACGTGCTTCTTACAGCTATTTGAGGGCATTTTTTTCTTATGTGTAAAATTAAGCTTCTAAGACTTTCTTCGCTGCTTCTTCTATTCATCTTTTTCAAAATATTGTTGTCAATATGTTGCATTGGTATATCAAGATATTTTGCAATTTTATCTTCTTTTGCAATAAGTTCCAAAAGTTCGTCATCGATAAGTTCAGGATATGTATAAAGCAAACGAATTTTCCAAAAATCAAGCTTTACAAGTTCACAAAGCAAATCTTTTAATCGCCGTTCCTTGTATAAGTCCATTCCGTAATTAGTTGTGTCTTGCGCAACTAAAATAATCTCTTTTACTCCATTATTTAATAGCGTTTTTGCCTCTTTGACCAATTCTTCAATTGGCGTTGATACATAAGCGCCGCGTATAAAAGGTATCGCGCAAAAAGCGCAACGATTGTTGCATCCGTCTGCAATCTTCAAATATGCATAGTGGGCAGGTGTTGTTAATATTCTGCCAACGCTAGGACAATATGGAGTTTCTTCTCCGCATAGCATTGCTATGTGATCAACAATATTTTTTTCTTCTTTGATATCTAAAAATAAGTCAACTTCCGGCATATCGGCAATCTTTCCGTATCGCTCGGCAAAACAACCAGTTACAATTAGCTTTTTTAGCTTTTTTTCCTTAAGACTTGCCATTTCTAAAATGGTATCTATTGCCTCTTTTTTTGCATCATTTATAAAGGCGCATGTGTTTACTATAACAATGTCAGCATTCTCCGCATCATCGCAAAGAGTATGTCCTGCGTTTTTTATTAAGTAAAGCATATTTTCACTGTCAACACGGTTTTTATCGCATCCAAGTGAAATCATTCCTATGTTCATTTAGTAGTAAATGGCAACGCCATTATCTCCCTCTATGTTATTTGTCCTCAAGTAAATCAGGATACATTTGGTAAAATTCTTCTTTTGTTATGAGCAAGGTGCGTTTGTTATTGACTTGCTCCGAAACCCAACCTTTGCTTTCCATATAATCCATAACGTTTGCTATGGTGTTGTATCCTTTTTGCAGCTTTCTTTGTACAAGCGAACAGCTTGCTCTACCACTTTCGACGCAAATTCTTAGAGATTCTTTAAGCAGTTCCTCTTTGGCATCACTTTTTGCGTCAATTCGTTCATCATCTTCTTGGTTTTGGTTGATCAGCATACCGTTAGAATTGGAATATGTTTGCAATTCTTCCTTGCTTCCGTGTAAAATTCTTTCGATTGCATCATAGTCAAAGTCGATATCGTTGTTAGCTTTAATATCTTCCACGATACCTTCCACCTCCTCGGTGCTAATAAATGCGCATTGTCCTCTTACCATATCCTTACCGCGTTTTATATACATATCGCCATTGCCTAGCAGACTTTCCGCGCCTTTTGCCTTAAAAATTACCATACTATGGTTATAATCGCCAACGGCAAACGCAATTTTCGTGTTTAAGTTGTTCTGTATTTCGTTTGTAATAACCTCTTTTACTGGGTTTTGCGTAGCAAAAATAAGGTGAACGCCTGCGGCTCTTGCTATTCTTGCCAAACTGCTCAAACTAGATTCCACCGGCTTTCTTACCAATGGATTGGTCATAAGCTCACTTGCCTCGTCTATGATTACCACAATTCGCGGTAACTGATTATCCTTGCCAACTATATTGTTGTACTCGCTTAGCTTTTTCGCATGCACGCCCCTAAATGCTATATATCTTCTTTCGGTTTCTTCTCTAAGCCACTTAAGCGCGTTCATTATCTCATTAACGTCGTCTAAAGGTTTTTCTACCAACATATGAGGAAGTCCCGCAAACAACTCCATTTCTACTCTCTTTAAATCTATTAGCATAAGTTTGACTTCTGCTGGAGAATACCTGTAAAGTATGCTTGCAAGCACAACGCTTATACAAACGCTCTTTCCGCTTCCCGTAGCGCCTGCAATTAGCGCGTGGGGCATTTCGGCAAGGTCTTCTATCATAATTCTGCCTTCGGCTGTCTTTCCAAGTGCAATGAGAATATCACCCTTTGCTTCGGCATATTCTCGGCTGGAAATAATTTCTTTAAAACTTACAATTCCTCTTACTTTATTGGGCACTTCAATACCAAAATAAGGACTATCATCCATTTGTGGTAAAATTGTAATTTCTTGTGTAGTCATAAGCAACCTATTTATATCTGGTTTTGCAGATATAACCTTGCTTATTGGGCATTTATCATCCAAATCAACTATACAACGTGTAATAGTTGGCCCCTTTATAGCATCTATAAACGTGGCATCAATGTTGTAATTTTTTAGTTTAACTTCAATAACGTCTTTAAGTTCATCAAAATTATCAACGTATGGCACAAAGCCTTTTGCTTTGGTACTGTGGTCAATTAGAATCTCTTTAGAAGGGTAGTGATAGGGTCGTTGCAATGTAAGTTTTTCTTGCTCAGCAATCTCTTTTACAACTCTTTTTCTCACTTCTTTTTTTACAGGTGGCACTATGTACGCTGTTTCTTGTTTTTCTTCTTCTATCATTAACTCTTCATCTTCAACAACTACTTCTTCTTCAAAACCTCCTTCAAAATCAAAGGTATCGGCAATATCGCTATCATTTTCGTCGCTCGGTGTATCGTCATACAAAACTTCACATGGCGTATAATCGTTCATTTGTAAGGTTGGTTTTATATCTTCTTTTATTGTCGTTTCTTCTTCTGTATTATACAAACTACGGTAAAACTCATCGCTGCCAAGTCCTAGCTTGTTTGCAGCATCTTTTCTTAGCTTTTCTTCATTTCTGCTAAGATAATTATTGCTGTACAATGAAGAATTAGGTTTTAACTTGATAGCTTCAATATCGTCGGCAATATAATAATCACTCCTCGTTTCTTTGGGATTTAAAAGTGTGGGAGGTAAGAGTTCTTCTTGCTTTGGAACGTTGGGTATGGGTCTTGAATACTCCGCCCCAAACAACTTTTTACCAGCTTCTTCTTTCGGATCGGGTATTGATATTTTTTCTTGGGCAGGTTTGCCTTTTAATCTTGACAAAAGAGCCTCTTTACCTATTTCTTCTTTATTTTCTTTTGCTGAGTCGGTCTGGATAAGCGAAAGTTTTTCTTTTTTCTTTTTGTTGTTCACAAAAATATACGGAGCTAACACAAAAAAACATAAAACAACGCTCAATGAAAAGAAAATTATTGTGCTGATAATATACTTACAAGGTAAAACTATGGGCGAGCTAATCAAACTAAGTATTACTCCGCCAAAAGAAGGCACGTTATAAACAGCTGCTATGTATTCGGAAAAACCTTTATTGATGGCTTCTTTTAAAAATGCAATATGTATTGTAAGCACGATACTTAAAAAAGCAGAGACAACAAGCGCCGTTCTTCTAGTGGCAACAGTTTTCCATTTTCCCTTTTTGACTAAATCTGCGATAAAGAAAACGTACCCTATTGCTAAGTATCCGTAAGACATATACCCGAATACGCCAAGAAGCGCTGCATTAGTAACCTTCACTATTAAAAGCACGGTAATAGCTATTAAAATAATTAATCTTAAAAATACAAGTTTTTTTCTTTTTGGCATGGCTTTAAAATAAAAACCTAATTTAGGCATATCACTCCTTATTCATAAATATATCAAAAGCGTTGTAATCTGGTTTTCTTCCCACGTAGCTTATGCTTGACTGGTCAAACTTTAAGGAAAAATCAATAAATTCCTTTATTCCGTCACTACTTATAGATTCTAGCTCTTTTAGTTGTTTTTTTACGTTGTACCGTTTATTTAAAAGTAGCATACTCCTTGCATTGACACGCATAACCGACATCGAGTTCTCCGAGCCAAGGATAATTGCAGTTTTGGTTTGGATAAGCGTTCTGCTTAGTTCTTCAATTTTAAATCCATTTGCAATAATCTCATTTAGACTCTTTCTTATTTCTTTAACAGCTAGCGGCACTTGCTTAGGGTCAGTAGCAAAGTAAATATAAAAATATCCATCGTCAACATATGATATAGGGGAGGCATAGATAGTGTATACGAGCCCCAGCTCATCTCTGATTTTTTGAAATAGTCTGCTACTCATACCGCCTGCAAGCATGTTGCAAAATGCGCTGTTTAGCACGCTTTTTTTGTTGCGCAGTCCATAGCAAGGAAACGATATTGCAACGTGTGACTGTTGACAGTCGCTTTTTGAAAGCTCTACATATTGACTTTTTGTTGAATTAACATAAAACTTTCTCTTGTCGTACGTTGTCACTTTCATATTTTTTTCAAAATACTTGTCCACAATTTCTATCGCTCTTTCTTCCGTTATGTCTCCTGCTATACTTATCACCGTGTTTTGTGGAGTATAATATCTGGACATAAATTCTTTTATAATTTCTTTGTTAAAACTCATTATGTTTTTGCTGTTTCCCAAAATAGGGTACGCAATAGATTTTTTTGGACCATAATGTGCCTTTGCTAAATTTTCTAGGCATTGATCTTCATTGTCATCTTCGCCCATTTTAATTTCTTCGAGCACAACAGTTTTTTCTTTTTCTAGTGTTGCTTTAGAGAATTCTGAATTAAAATACATATCACTCAGTATTTCAGCACAATTTTCCGCATAATCGCTCAAGCCTGCCGTATAAAAGGCGGTTGTATTTTTGGAAGTATACGCGTTTATGTTGACGCCGATGCTTTCAAGCTCGTTTACTATTTCAAATGCGGTACGCTTTGCGGTGCCTTTAAAAAGCATATGTTCTATAAAGTGTGAAATACCGTTAGTATCCTTAGTCTCGTAAAGGCTTCCTACGCCTACAAATACACCTATAGATAGTGAGCGTGTATTATTCAATCTTTCTACAACAAGCCTCAATCCGCTGTTAAAATTTATCAGTTTATTCATTCAAATGCTCCACTACCTTAAATGTTTTCCTATTTTCATATAATTATATACTATAAATAATATTTTTTCAATGTTATCATTCCATTACTGTAAGAATTTTGTTTGAATTTTTCTAATAATGTAAAACACGGTATGTAACTTTAATATAAAGCTCATTTGTATATAAATTTTAATTGTGTCTTGCTTCTTTTTAAAAGTTTATATTTATTTTTACAAGCTAAACACAAAAAACACTTGTCTTTTAGCGTTATTCATTGCAAAAATAAGCTATCTTTTGATATAATGTGTTTAATTACACTTGCCTTAAAAGGAAATATGGAAACGTTTTTTACTCAAATTGCATTACGTTATAATGAAGATCCAAAAAATGTAATTGTACAGGCTCTGCAATATTTTTATGCATTGGACGATATGCTATATATACTGTATTGCTATCAGCTTAATTTAAAAGATCCCTTTGTTGACAAAGATTTTTATACAAATGGTTTAAAAAAACAAGGAATAAGGCATATTATTAATGCTCTGTACCAAATACATACCTTGATTAGTAGCGAAGAAAACAAGATAATAGCCGAACTTGTAATGTCCGATTATGGCGTATGTGGTTATAGCTATTACGATGAGAAATATTTTATATAAATTTTTAAAGACGTTATTTTAATTCGCTAAAAAACAGTTGACAAACAAGGTTATTTATATTATTCTTATAGAGCAATTATTGTCGCGGGGTAGAGCAGTCCGGTAGCTCGTCGGGCTCATAACCCGGAGGTCATGAGGTTCAAATCCCATCCCCGCAACCACAAGCAAATAATATGGCGGCGTAGCTTAGCTGGTTAGAGCGGCCGGTTCATACCCGGCAGGTCGTTGGTTCGAATCTGACCGCCGCTACCAAGTTAGGCCCCATGGTCAAGTGGTTAAGACATCGCCCTTTCACGGCGGTAACCCGAGTTCGAACCTCGGTGGGGTCACCACAAAAAAGGGAGCATAGCTCAGCTGGGAGAGCGCTTGCCTTACAAGCAAGATGTCATAGGTTCGAGCCCTATTGTTCCCACCATCAAAAAGAACTCACATTTTATTAGGTAAAATGTGAGTTCTTTTTCTATATTGTTCATTTTATTAACTTTTATTTTTTAATTTCTGTTGTTGTTATTTTTAAGTCAAAAAATTGTCATTTTTTCTCTGAAATAACAATAAATTAGGCTTTTATGATTTACTTTTTGAGAATTAACATTTTATGTGCTATAATGTATGTATAACAAAAAACGAGGTGATATATGAGTTTATTAGGAAATAGTGTTTGCCATATAAGATATGGCAAAGGAAAAATTACCGAAATTACTGATGATAGAATAAAAATAGCCTTTTCTTCGGGTGAGAAACTATTTGAATACCCTTTTGCCTTTGATAGGTCCTTAACATTGGATTCAACTGAATTGCAAGCAGAAGTTATGTCTTTATTGAAGAAAGCTAAAAAAGAAAAATCCCGTAGAAAAGAAGAAAAAAGAAATAAAGAAATAGCTGCGAGAGAAGCTCGAAAACAAAAAGATTTGGAGCTTAAAAAATCTTCCGCTAAAAAGACAAAAGCTGCTAAGTTGGTTGTTAAAAAAAATGCGGAAATATATTTCGTTTTTCAAAATAAGAACTTTGAAGACGAGTTTAACAACAAATTTCTTTGGGCACCTATTCTGTCTCCTGGTGGTAAAACTGCAAAACACCACTGGAAAAGGTTGACAGAATTAAAAAAAGGCAATGTTATACTGCACGGAGTATCTGGTAATATTGTTGCAATAAGTACGGTAACTGCGCCTTATATTGAAAGTCCGCGCCCCTCAACGCAGCCTGAAAATGACATTGAGATTATGGGAATGAAGGTAGAATGTGATTATACGTTGCTAAAAAATCCATTAGCTTTTGCAAAATACAAAGAAGAGATTATTAAAACTAATTCTGAAACAACATATCCGCCATTTAACAAAAATGGAATGGGAAATCAGGGATATTTATATAATATCAGCGCAAACCTTGCTTTATTC
>DATFIH010000153.1:0-3385 GCA_035270205.1 Clostridia bacterium
GTGTATATGCATATCTGGCTGTCTTACTTAACGATAGCGAAAATTTCGATGATACCGAAAGCTCTATAAATGACAATTTAAACAATATTGAATACGTAGTAAGCGGTATCCTTGATAATTTACAAGCCACTTATGACCAAACTATTGCGATCAAAGATGTACTACGAAATTCATGCCAGTTTGGAAATACAGTAATCCCAAAAGGCAAATATAAGACACTTGTAATTACTTTAGGAATAGGCAAAGGAGATACTGATTTTAGCGTAGTATATCCGTCTTTAACTTACGTTGATGGGAAAAAGGATATCATTTTAAAATCTAAGTTTTTGGAAACTTTAAAAGGAGAATAAAAGCAAATGGAAAGGAATGACAACTCAAAAACATTTAAAATTGTAATGTGCATTGTAATGGTGCTGATAACTGCCGCCACCGCTATTTTAATGTATACGGATATATTAAAATCTT
This sequence comes from Clostridia bacterium, assembly GCA_035270205.1. Taxonomy (GTDB): domain Bacteria; phylum Bacillota; class Clostridia; order Christensenellales; family DTU072; genus CAG-1782. The sequence continues at coordinate 466 of DATFIH010000153.1, forward strand.
CTGAAGATGCAGAAGCGGCAACAGTTTACAAGCAAGGAAGCACGGGTGCTAAAGTAAAAACCATTCAAACCAAATTGAAAAATTGGGGATATTATGCAGGTACCATAGACGGTATCTATGGTTCAAAAACCACTGCTGCCGTTAAGTATTTTCAAAGAGTAAACAAGCTTTCTGCAGACGGAATCGTCGGTAAAAAAACAGCAGCGGCTTTAGGCATCTCTTTAGGCAGTAGCAGTTCGACATCTTCGACAGGCGATTCGTATCTACTGGCAAGGCTTATTTATGGCGAAGCCCGAGGAGAACCTTATACTGGGCAAGTCGCGATTGCTGCAGTTGCTCTAAACAGGGTAAGAAGCAGTTCTTTTCCCAATACCATAAGCGGTGTAATTTATCAACCGGGAGCATTCACCGTTGTTAGCGACGGGCAAATCAACCTTACGCCCAACGATACTGCAATAAGAGCGGCAAAAGACGCTATGAACGGCTGGGACCCAACCTACGGATGTTTGTTTTATTACAATCCAAATACCGCTACAAATGCTTGGATTCGGTCAAAAACAATAAAGCTTACGATAGGTGAGCATGTGTTCTGCGTATAGGAGGTTTGTATGGAAAAATCAAGTAAAGCAAGAAAACTCATTATCTTAATAGGCGTTATGTTATTAGTTGCGGTAATTGCGTTAAGCGTTGCGCTCGGAATAATAGAAAGCAAACGTCGCGACGCCAATACCAATCTTAATAATCTTTATGAAAAGTCATATACCGAAACTATAACCTCGCTTGATAATATATCGACCAAGCTTTCCAAAGTCACTGTTTTGAGCGGCGTACAATTAAGACAACAGCTTTTGAACGATATATGGCGAGAATGTGGTATAGCCAGCACCAATCTTTCACAAATGGCAGAGAGCAGTGATAATTTGAACGAAGCCATAAAGGTACTAAACCAGATAGGAGATTATTGTCAATATCTTGGTAGAAAAATTACAACCACTCAACTTTCGGAAACCGAAATTGGTCATTTGGATTCCTTTTCTTCCACAATAACACATTTAAACACCTCTCTTTCCTCAGTGCAAGAAAACCTTGTTCAGGGAGATAAGATAGACAGTAGTATACTTTCCAACCTATCTGCTGTGACGGAAACCATTGGCAAAATAGACTACACTTCGGTAGATTATCCCGAACTAATCTATGATGGACCGTTTAGCGAAGGCTTAGACAATCCGGAAACTAAATTTCTAAATGACAAAGAAGAAATTTCCGAGACGCGTGGCACAGAGCTTATAGCGCAATATTTTGCAGGTTGCACCGACATTTCAAGTGGGGGAGAAACGGCAGAGCCTATCCCTAGTTATATTTACTCCTTTAAGTATAATGGTAAAGACGGTACTGCTTATTTATCAAAACTTGGCGGTTATGTCGTGCAATTTGACTCCTATTGTGAGGTAACCGATCCGTTGCTTTCCGATGAGGAGTGCTTGCAAAAAGCCGAAGCATATATACAGCAATTAGGCTACAGCAATATGAAACCTGTTTGGATAAGCAACAATAACAGTACTGTTTATATCAACTTTGCATACACCGAAAACGACGTTGTTTATTATCCCGATCTAATAAAAATAAAAGTGTGTAATGACACCGGAGATATGATTGGAGTGGAAGCTGTCAACTTTATTTATAATCACATACCACGCACATTAACGCTTCCAGCAAACGCAGATCACATTAATATCCCCTCATCCCTTACGGTAAAAAGTCAAATCTTTTGTTTGATTCCCACCGATTGGAAAAGTGAAATTTTGTGCTTGGAAGTAGTTGCCGAAAAGGATGAACAAGTATTTTATATTTATTACAACGCTGAAACTGGCGAAGAAGAACGAGTACTGCTTGTAATAGATGAAGACGGACAACTATTGATTTAAGCATTTAACTAATCACATACTCAACACCTCGATATTATTATTGAGGTGTTTTTCACTTTTTCATAGAGCTTATCATATTATAAAATGCGAGGTAAATAATATGGATACAAGTAATTTTGAACAAATGGCAAGAGAGTACAGAGACGTACTTGCATCGGCCCCCGCAATGGTCGACAGTAACACTTATCTGGAACAGATTATCAATCTTAACGAAAATCAACTCGACTGGGTCTACGAACTACGCAGAAGTTCGCGTACGCAATTGGCATACAAGTTGGCAAATTATTTAAAAAACCTAATTTCACGAAGTTTAATTATCGCAACAAGATTACTAAATGGCAGCACTTATATTCCTACCTTTAGAAATCCTTGTCGCTTTTGCGGCAATCCTTTAGCAAGGCTAATCAATGCGCAAATAGATATCTTTGTCTTGCTTGACAAAGTGTCGGCATTGCGCAACGATTTAAACGAACTAATACATATTGAAAATCGTAAAATGGCAATCTTGGCAGTTTTTAGATAATAATATAAACGATAAATCCTATAATCTCTTGACTTTTGTACTAAATTCAACTAGAATAATTTACGCTAAGCAGTATCGACAAGATATAGTTTAGTGTAAATTTTAGTGCTTAAAAATCGAGCTAAAAATAAAATTATAAATATAAAAAAAGACCAATATGTATGTAACTAATCAACCTACAGTAAATCTTTTTTCTACAATGTGTAGTAAAAATGCCACAACTTAATGAAGTATGTTACAACCAAAAAATAGCTATACATACTAGTTTATACCCACAAAAACATAAATATGTTTTTGTAGCTCAGTAGGATAGAGTGGTCGCCTCCTAAGGTGAGCGACTATCCTCAAAAAAAGTACTATATGTAGTGCGGAAAATAAAAACTAAATACTATATGTTGTAAACACAAAATGGCGTTACACCCTAGTTTACACCCTGTTAGATATAAGGTACACTTTCGCAGGTATAGATTGA
>DATFIH010000154.1:0-3506 GCA_035270205.1 Clostridia bacterium
GGGTGTCACTGTCTATTTTTTTATCGGTAAAAATAATTAGCATCTTCCATATATCTTATTCATTTTTCTAATATATTCTCTATCTATACAGCCGATAGCAGAGTAGTTTGTACGGTATTTCCAACAACCTTCAGCAAGTCCTGGAACATTCATTCTTGTGTTGCTTCCATAACCGCAAAGGTCTTGCATTGGTATAATGGCAATATTTGCACAACTAGACAATATACATCTTATTAGAGTTTTTGTAGCGCGGCAAGAGCCTGCTCCACTTGCCCAACCTTGTCCTTGATCACAATCGACATAATCGAAAACGCTGTCTCTAACACGGCTATCAAGTGATATCAGCCAGCCAAGCGAGGTGTCGTTGTCGTGAGTGCCTGTATATGCGACACAATCGGGATTATAGTTGTGTGGCAAATGCTTATTGCAAACATCGCCGTCAAATCCAAATTGAAATACACGCATACCCATAAAGCCTGATTTAGTTACAAAATCTTCCACCTCTTTATCTATAAGTCCTAGATCTTCTGCGACTATATTTGGCTCGGGTATAACCTTTCTTAATGCTTGGAATAAGCGTAATTGCGGTCCATTCTCCCACACTCCGTCAATAGCATTGGCAGCGCCTGCGTTCACAGCCCAGTATTTATATAAACCACGAAAATGGTCTATACGAACAATATCATATAGCTTTAATGCGTGAGAGATTCTGTCCACCCACCATTTATATCCGTTCTTTTTCATAACGTTGTAATTGTATAGGGGATTGCCCCAAAGTTGTCCTTCTTTGGCAAAATAGTCTGGCGGAACGCCAGCTACTTTTTTAGGTTTCAATGCTTCATCTAATTGAAAACAGGAAGTATTTGCCCACACGTCGACACTGTCATAAGATACGTAAATGGGTAAATCGCCAAATATTTGAACTTTGTAGTTGTTGGCATATTCTTTAATACGTTGCCATTGCTCGTAGAATAAATATTGTTCAAAGTAATAATAATTGACTTTATCAAAATTTTCCTTGATAAAATCCGCAACAAGTTGTTTGGAGTAAAAGTTATAAGGTGCTTCCCATTCTATCCAATTTCTTGTATGGAATTTATTACTGAGGCACATAAACGTTGAATAATCGTCTACCCAAAGGCTATTCTCATTTCTGAATTTATCAATTTTAGCTTGCACGAAGGGTGTAATACGACTATATGCAAGTTGTAATAGATTTGTTTTTGTATCCCTGGCAAAGTCATAATTAGTCAGATAAATATCGCCTTTATACGTCGCATGAGTAATTTCTTCGGCCGTTAGCAAACCGTCGCCAATGCGATCGGGATCGATGTAAAGGAAATTACCAGCATAAGAGGAAATACCGCTGTATGGAGAATTGCCTAAGCCTATCGTAGTTATTGGTAACGTTTGCCATATACCAAACCCCATTGATGCAATTTCTTCAATAAAGTTTTCTGCTTCTAAAGAAAACCCTCCTATGCCAAAACGGCCGGGGAGGGAACTAATATTTAACAAAACGCCACTTTTTCTTTTCATTTTTACCTTAAAACTTGGGCTTTAAAATATCACCCATAACAATGTATTTTATTAAGTTCTCGTTGTTTAAGTCGAATGAGAACGAAGTTTCTTTTTCTTTTGTTTCATCTATGGCTACAGTACGCTCCGAATAGTGTTCAACACAACCTTCGGTAATTTCTCCACCTGCGCTTTGCGTGGTATATGCCTTTTCTGTTTTGTAAGGTGTTGACCTTGCCGGATGATGTTCTAAAACAGTTTTATTCGCTGCAGGGCGGGGGGTATTAGCCCCCGTTGCATTTGAAGTTTTTTCAACAGGTTTTGTCGGGACATTGCGGAATTCGTCAAATATACCTTCCATAATATCTTTAAATAAACCACTCATAATATAATCCTTATTTATCAGTACGCTTAGCGCTGGTGTTATTGTCTTTATTGCTTATAGAATTACGCATATCTGTATCTGCTTGTACATTTTGCATCTTGTAGTAATCCATAACACCTAGATTTCCGTTTCTAAAAGCTTCTGACATAGCTTTGGGTATCTCTGCCTCAGCTTCAACTACAACCGCTCTCATTTCTTGAGTTCTTGCCTTCATTTCTTGTTCGTTTGCTACTGCCATAGCTCTTCTTTCTTCCGCTTTAGCTTGCGCTATGCGTTTGTCAGCTTCGGCTTGATCCATTTGTAGTTGAGCGCCAATATTCCTGCCTACGTCTATGTCGGCAATATCGATACTTAGAATCTCGAATGCAGTACCTGTGTCAAGACCTTTCAATAGCACTGTTTTACTAATTTTGTCGGGGTTCTCCAATACGTCTTTATGACTTAGTGCACTACCAACTGTGGTTACAATACCTTCACCGACACGTGCAATTATAGTTTCTTCACCAGCTCCGCCGATTAATCTAGCAATGTGGGCTCTTACAGTAATTTTTGTTTTACAACGTAGCTCGATACCGTCTTTTGCGATTGAAGCAATCACGGGAGTTTCAATAACCTTAGGATTAACGCTTACCTTAACTGCATTTAGCACATCACGACCTGCAAGGTCTATTGCCATTGCTGTTTTGGTAGAAAGATCAATATTTGCGCTATGCGCCGAAATAAGCGCATTTATAACTTTGATTACGTCGCCTTTTGCCATATAGTGAGTTTCTAGTTCGTTGATATCAATAACAAGACCTGCCTTTGTGCCTGTTATATAAGCTTCAACTATCATAGCGATTTTAATTTTTCTTAATCTCATACCCACCAATTTGCCCATTGATACCGGCGCGCCCGAAACGAGAGCTCGAAACCAAATGGATACGGGTACCATAACAAAAAACACTATAACTGCAAGTACTAATAATATAATACCTACAACAAGACCTGGAACGTTTACTTCATTTAATAAATTGTACATAATTCCTCCAATTTTTATTAGTTTATACTTTTTACTATTATTTTAACACCTTCGGTGCCAATTACTTTAACCGTTTTGCCGTTTTCTATAAACATACGGTCGGCAATAACATCATATGACTTATCGTCGATTATTATTTTCCCGATGGGACGCAAGTCGGTAATAGCTACACCCGTTTTTCCGATAAGTTCACTAAAATTATCAGTACCATCACTATGATCTAAGTTGACTGCAGTATTAAGTTGGTAAAGCGAGGTGCGTTTCCACCAATTCTTCTTATTCCCTACCAAGAAAATGGTAAATGCGCCAGCTGTCAATATAAAAACAAATAGGATGAGCTGGAAGGTTTGTAGTAATGTGTTGTCTTCTTCCGCACTAGATACTGCGCGCAATATAATTGCCATAATTAATAAGACAACTCCCGCAATTCCAAAAAATCCAAAACCAGGTTGAAAAATTTCCACAAAAAGCGAAACCAATCCTACTATTAGACATACGATTACAAACCATTGCATATTACTGAACAGTAAGCCAAATTGAACAAAAAATGTCATAATTTTCTCCCATTTATATATTTAGTAT
>DATFIH010000155.1:0-3166 GCA_035270205.1 Clostridia bacterium
TGTGGTCTGGTAATTAAAGTTAAACTATTAGATTAACTTTTTAGTTAGTTTAAGTATTTTTATACATAAATTCAACTTTTGGTATTGAAATAAAATACTTATATATGTTATACTTTAATTATTAATATTATACAATTCGGAGATTTTTGATCTTATGATATATAGATTTTTAAACAATACTTGCAATGATGCAAGTTGTGTAGATAGTGGAAGACTGGCGCCACATACTTATTTTGTGCCGTTTTCCAGTCGTAAATTAGCGGAAAGCGCCCCCGATTATAAAGCTAGATTTTGTAGCGATAGGGTGCGTATTTTGTCGGGCAATTGGGATTTTAAGCATATTCTGGGCGAAATGCCCGAATATATCGATAGCGATAGCTTTGTATTTGACTCAATATTTGTGCCATCTTCTTGGGAAAGTAATGATTTTGAACAGTTCGAATATTTAGATTCTTACCCATTTGCTTTTAGAAATGGCGTTCCTTTCGGAAAAAACAGCAATAACAATTCAGGTATTTATCGTAAATATTTTGAGATTAGCGATCTGGATAAAAAATATACAATATCCTTTCTAAAGGTTTGCGGTTCGTTTGAGTTTTACATTAATGGAATTTTGGCAGGATACTCCAAAATATCCCAAGCTGATTTTGATATTACTCCTATGCTTAATATTGGGCAAAATGAGATTGTTGTTGTAGTGCATAAATGGAGCGATGCAGACCTTTTGTACGGTCAATCAAGGTTTGCTATGACCGGAATAGTTGGTGACGTGCTGTTATATGTTCGTAACGAAGGAAGCATTTTAGATTATTCTGTAAGGTTTACTAAAGAAAACAACGAAATTACGGTAAAACTTGCTATTATGCTTGCTGGCGTTTGCAACAAGGTAAATATCTCTTTTGAGCATAACGGTAAGAAACTCCACGACATAACTCAAAATCAAAATCCTGAACACAGTGTTTTAGAATTTGAATTCAGCGGCAATTTTAAAATGTATTTACCCGAGGCCCCGTTCCTTTACGATTTGTACATTACCCCTATTGATGAAAATGGATATACTTTAGAATGTGTAAAGACAAAAGTTGGATTTAGGGAAGTTTCGGTAAATGACACATTTAACTATAACGGCAAACCGATAAAGCTTAAAGGCATAAACTATTCTAGTCAATATAATGCTTATGGTAAGCTTATGAGCCCCGACGATTATTTAAAAGATTTGTATCTTATAAAAAGTTGCAATATCAATACGATTAAACTTAACGTGTTCGTTGATCCTGTATTTTATGAGATGTGCGACGAATTAGGCTTTTATCTTATCAGAAACACTGAAGTTGATTTAAGTTTTATTCGCAAAAGCAAAAAATATAAAGAAATTTATCGTCTGGGTTTGGACGTAATTGCAAAAGATATTGTGGTAAATGAGTTGGGATTGCTATCCAATAAAGCTTGTTTTACTATGTTTAGTTTCGGAGAGGAAGAGTATGATTTGATTACCAAAGCGGCTATCGATTATATGAAAGTTGAAGCTAAGGTTCCACTTATATATTATGATAACGTTGGCGAGGGTAACCGTATTTTGCCACTATTTAATCCGGGAGTCTCGCTTCTTTTGGATGAAATCAATAGCAAAGAAGGGAAAATTCTTTTCCTTAGCGAATTTGCAAGATCCAATGGTATCGGTTGCGCAAGCTTAAAAGAGCTTGATGAAATTATTGAAAATGCACCCTATTGTATGGGTGGATGCATAACTGAATTTTGTGATAGGTATATCAAAGGCGAAGGCTACGATGACTGTGGAATATTTACTGCTGACCGCAAACCTTATAGTGGTGCTGATAACGTAAAATACGTTTATCGTCCTTTGCGTTCACGTCTTATAAGCGACGACAAATTAGAAGTTACCAACACTAATTATTTTATAAATAATGACAACTATGTTTTGTATCTTATAATGCAAAGAAACGGTAAAGAGATATCCAACACGCAACTTGACGCTAAAATCGCGCCTAGAGAAAGTCGAATATTTGACGTTGCTTTAGGTCAGTTAGATGGAGATATGTACCTTACTGTGATGTGTATTGATAAAAAATCTGATGAAATAGTAAGCATTGAACAGTTGCCTATCTGTTTCGAAATGACAGAGTTAAAAACGACAGAAGGGAATTACTTGGCAATTAAAGAAGTAGGCGACAACTTAACCGTTAGCTTTGACGGCGGTTTTCTATGCATAAGTAAAGAGCTAGGTTCTATAGTTAGTTACAATATTATGGGTAAAGAAATGCTCAAAGCCGATCCAAAAAGATTGGGTGGAAATTGCTTTAATACCAACATATACCGTCCATTTATTAGAAATATGAAAGCATCCCCCGAGTATAGCGTACATTTGCAAGACTTTAGCTATAAAAAGGTAATGTCAGGCAACAAAATAACGGCAATTGAAGTTCAAGCTGAAACCATTTATAAATTAAAGAAAAAAGAAGCATTTATTATTCAAGATATGCTTACGATAAAACCCAGTGGAGTTATTGACGTCTTTAGCTTGATAACACCATTAAAACGCAATTTACCCAATATAGATTGCTTTGGCAAACAAATCAAAATGTTTAATTGTTTTGGGAATGTAACGTATTATGGGAGAGGCGAAAAGGATAATTATATTGATATGTATGAGTATGCGCCTATGGGACTTTATACAGACAGCGTGGATAAGGTTGCAGAAAACTATGCGATAGCGCAAGAAAGTGGCAACCACACCAACGTTCATTTTGTTACCGTAACCGATAATAACAAAAACGGTATAATGATATTGGCGAAGAAAAATCCTTTCCACTTACGTTTAAAACCATATAGTGACGCTGAAATAAAACGTTGCTACCTAGAAAAGCATAACAATTATGTACAATCTGGCACATATTTAGATATAAATGCCTTTGTAAGTGGCATAGGTTCTACCGAAAACGGCGGATTACCTATAAACAAATACCTTATTAAACCATCGGAATACGCTTTACAATTTTCAGTAGTACCGATGTATAAGGAAAATAGTTATGAAAGAGCTTTCTCAAAATAAAAAAATTGTAGCTTTCGCAAGCTACTTATTTTTCGACAAAATAATTACATCAAATTTAAAAAATAGCAACATTTAGTAGGCGGTTCGTTAGTAATT
>DATFIH010000156.1:0-2404 GCA_035270205.1 Clostridia bacterium
ATTATAAAGATATACCGTCAAAGCTAGTTTTTTACGCAGCTCCGCACGACGTTAGTAAAACTATAAGTTATTTGTACGAGTCGCTAGGCGATCGCAAGGTTTTCCTTGTTAAAGAAATAACAAAAGTGTATGAAACAGTACTTTGTGGTATGTTATCTTCTCTATCAATAGATAATCCAAAAGGAGAGTTCGTAATTATTGTGGATGGCGCAAAAAAAGAGATAATCGAACTTTCAGATGATGAGATAATAGACGAATTGACGTTGTTAATTTCGCAAGGAATTGATAAAAAACAAGCAATTAATGATATCTCAAAAAAGTACCAAATAAGTAAAAATGTCGTATATAAATTAGCTATAGAATTATAGTATTTTTACATAAATCTACACAAAAAACAAGTTAAGATTGCACCCATAAACGAAGCAAAAACTGATATAATTATTGCAGGGCCGCTTTTTTTATCTTTGGCAGAACTAAAGTAAACAGCTATTACGTAAAGTATGGTATCATTGCTTGCCATAATTACGCTTGCCGACCTTGCTACATAACTATCAACACCATATTCAGTAAAAATTGTTTCTACCAAAGCAAGACTACCTGTACCACTCAATGGTCTTAGTATGAGTAACTCAATTAGTTCTTTTGGGATACCTAAATAAGAAAATGGTACAGCTAATATATTGGTTAATTTTTGACTTAGTCCGCTTATTCTGAAGATTTCTATAAGCATAAATATGCTGGCAAGATAGGGTAAAAGACTAATTACTAAGGTCAAACTAGCTCTTATACCTACAATAAAACTATCATAAATTTTTACTTTTTTTATTGTTGCGACTACAAACGTAGCTAATAAAATTATGGGAACAATATAATTCATTTTACAAATACCTTAACCAAAATAATTCCTAAAATTGTACTAAAAACGGTCGAAATTAAACTAGGCAAAATAATGTCAGTTGTTGCATTTTGTGCGCTGCGCATAGCAAGAATTGTTGTCGGAAAAAGTTGAATTGAGGTAGAATTAATTACGACTAGCAATATGCGGTTTTTGCGTTGTTCCATATTTTCTACCGCGCTTATTCCTGCAGGCGTTGCCGCGCTACCCATACCTAAAATATTTGCGCTTAGATTAAGCGAAAGAAAATTATAACAAATATCGTTTTCGTTAGGAAAAATTTTATATAAAAATCTTTTCAATTTTGAACCTAAAAAGGTATCAAATCTAAGTTCATGCCAAACATTGAGTACACTAAGCCATATTGCATATATGCAAAACATCACTATAGAAAAATTTACGCTTTTAGTTGCGCCGTCTATTAAGCTTGACATAACCAAAGACGGATTGGCGAATAAAAGCACCACGACAGATACGATAAGCACAACGCTAAACACTATTGACATATTAAAGTCTATGCGCATCTTATGCCAAAATTGTACTTGCATTTGCTATCTTGTTGTATTATAATACAACTAGTATAATGGAGATAAAATGCACCCGAGGAAACTATTGATAGTTTTAATAGCAGTTTTGGCGTTTACGCTTACCCTTGTGGCATGTACTATGCCTGAGTCTAAATATGTCAAGGTTTCCTTTTTCGTAGATGGAATTGCGTACGAATCCTACTGGATTGAAAATGGAGCTAGCTTAGTTGAAGAGCCGGAAGTCCCTGATAAAGAAGGTATGCGCGGCGTTTGGAATATAACCAATTTTGAAGAATTGCAAAGCGATTTGCGCGTGGATGCAGTTTATGAAAGTGTAGAGTGTAGTGTCACGTTCAAGGTAGATGCTGAAATAATTGCAACAGTTAAGGTGAAAAAGAATTCTACACTCACACAAATACCTGAAGTTCCTGAAGTACAAGGTTTTGATGGCGCTTGGAATTATACCGGTTTTTCCAACATTGACCAAGATTTAACTGTTTTTGCTGTATATACGCCGACAAAATACATTATTAATTTTTATGACGGTAACGTCTTATATGCGACGAGAAATGCAAATTATGGCGAAACGTTAACAAATATTCCTGATTTACCGTCAACAAACGGCAATTTATCGGCAAAATGGTTGAACGAAAATAATGAAATCCCAACGTTTAAAAATATAAAGAGTGACAATAATATTCACGCATATTATTACCTTACAATAACATTGTCAGATTCTTATTTGCCTAATGACGTACTCACTTTTGATTTGGATGAAGAAATAGACGCTATTGAGCCTGGACAAAGACCCGGATACGATTTTTATGGTTGGTATTACGATGCCGAACTAACACAAAAAGTAGAGCCTATTGCCTTTGATGAAAATTGTCAAATATATGCGCGTTGGCTTAAAACAAGCAATTCAACTGATTTTACATTTTCAAATGGGCAAGTAACGGGTTATACAGGTACGGATACAAAC
>DATFIH010000157.1:0-4109 GCA_035270205.1 Clostridia bacterium
AAGTAACTGAGCGTATTAACCAAGGACAAAATAACGTTAATGCATCAATCACAACCAAGAGCATCGGTAAAATTATTTTTACCAATGTTTTTACGCTTTTCAACATGCTTAATTTTATTTTAGCTTTTTTAATTATTTGGATTGGAGAATATATTCAAGCCTCTTTTATTTTGCTCATTTTAATGAATACCTCTATTGGATTATTTCAAGAAATACGAGCCAAAAAAACGATAGATAAACTTTCTCTTATCTCACAACCTAAAGCGCATGTACTAAGGGATGGCGCTGAAGTCGATATAAAAGTAAACGAACTTGTTCTTGACGATATTATGCTACTTTCAAACGGTAAACAAGTTTGCTCCGATTGTGAAATAATAGAGGGCGTATGCGAAGTCAACGAGAGTATGCTGACAGGCGAAAGCGATGCAGTAATTAAAAAAAGCGGAGATACTTTGCTTTCGGGAAGCTTTATAGTAAGTGGCAGGGTCACAACTAAAGTTACCAACGTAGGAAAAAATAATTACGCTATAAGAATTAGTAACCATGCTAAAAATATAAAATCAAAACAAGCCGAAATTCCGCTAACTTTAAAGGCCATAATTCGTTTAATGAGCTTTGTCGTCGTTCCTTTGTGCGTAGGTATATTTATAAAAAGCTTTGTTTTTCAAAAAATCAATATCAATGATAGTATTTTAAAAATGACCGCTTCCACCATAAGTATGATTCCGCAAGGTTTAGTCGCGCTTTCCAGCGTAGTATTTGGAGCGAGCGTTATACGTCTAGGCAATAAAAAAACACTTTGCCAAGATTTATACTGCGCTGAAACCTTAGCCAGAGTCGATACTCTGTGCCTTGACAAAACAGGCACCATAACCGAAGGAAATATGCAACTTGACAATATAATTTACATAGAAAAAGATTACGATATACCCTCAATTTGTGCAGAGATTATGGCTAATCTTCCTGACGATAACCCCACAGCAAACGCTGTAAGAGAATTTGTAATAGATAAAAAAACAAGCTGGACGCCTATTGCTGCTGCTCCTTTTTCATCAAAGCGAAAATGGAGCGGTGTTACCTTTAAAGATAATGGCACCTATATTATGGGCGCATCCGAATTTATACTGCAAGAAAAGCAACTATCCGCCCATATCGACGCTTTAAATGAATTTTCAAAGAAAGGCGAAAGAGTGCTTTGTGTAGCTCACAGCGACCAAACTATAAGCGATACGTGTCAAAAACTTGACAATGTTACCCTGCTTGGATTTTTGCTTATCTCCGACAAAATAAGAAAAGAAGCCGCTCTAACTTGTCAATATTTTTATGAACAAGGCGTAGATATAAGGATAATATCGGGCGACAATCCAGTAACTGTTAGCGCAATTGCTAGCAAGGCAGGAATATTAGACGCAGACAATTATGTTGACGCATCTTGTCTTAAAACAGCTGAAGAATTGCAAGAGGCAAGCCGTAAGTATAAGATCTTTGGCAGGGTTAGCCCTGAGCAGAAACTAGACCTTATAAGAGCTTTGAAAAGTGATGGACACACTGTAGCTATGACAGGTGACGGTGTAAACGACGTGCTTGCGCTTAAAGAGGCTGATTGTTCAATTGCTATGGCGGAAGGCAGTGATGCCGCTCGTACAGTATCACACCTTATATTAATGAACAATAATTTTAGCTGCATGCCAAAAATTGTGGAAGAAGGGCGACGCGCTATCAATAATTTACAACGTACCGCAAGCCTTTTCTTGGTAAAAACAATATATTCTGTCATGCTTGCGGTTTTCTTTTTGTTTGTAGGCGAGTATCCGTTTGAGCCCATGCACATGACATTGGTAGGGTCTCTTACAATCGGTATTCCCAGCATTTTATTGTCGCTTATGCGTAATTCCGATTTGGTAAAGGGGCGATTTATCACAAACATTTTAAAAGATGCCTTACCGGGCGCTTTGACTATAGTCCTTGGTATAATCTTACTTCATATTGTCGAAAGCTTTATTCCGCTCAACAATAAAGACGGCATTACCAACGTATGTATTGCGCTTATCGCCGCAATCGGTTTTGGTGTTTTGTTTAGGGTGTGTATGCCAATAAGCAGACCCTTCCACAGTTTTGTTTTCTTTTCCATGCTTTTGCTATTCTTTTTGGGATGGGGCGTTTTTTATAAGATATTTAACCTAATGGCCTATAAGGAATTTACCAAAGATATGCTGGTTATTTTACTGCCCGTAACGGCGCTTTGTTTAACACTGATGACCATACTTCAAAAGGTTTTGGCAAGAAAAACGCAAGATTTTATATTAATTAACAAAATACTTCGACTTGACAATAAGTGACTTTTATTGTACCATTCTTATGATTATTTTTTATAATCATAGCATTAATTGAATTAAGGGAAATTATGGAACACAAAAACTTAATACCTCTTAGGATGATGCAGTTATTGAAGGAAAACACCGACTGTGATCACCCTTTGAACCAACAACAAATTATCGAACTATTAGACCAAAAATATGGTATTAGATGCGAAAGAAAAGCAATCGGGAGAAATACTTCTTACCTTAAAGAAGCAGGTTATGATATCGAGAGTTGCTCAAGTGGCATATATATTGACTCACGAACGTTTGAACGAAGCGAACTCAAACTTCTTATAGACAGTGTGCTTTCATCTAAACACATTGATAACAAACACTCGGAAGACCTGATTAAGAAATTGATTAAAGAAGGCGGTAGATATTTTACAAGCGGAATTAAATACTTGTATTATAATAAGCAAAGTACCAAAACCGCAAATACAAGTGTATTTTATAATATTGAATTAATCGATGAAGCAATAGAAAAAAAACAAAAAATTAAATTTGTTTACAACAAATATGACACAACTAAAAAATTGGTACCAAAGTCCGAACAAGCATATATTGTAAATCCTTACCATATGCTAATACACAATCAACGTTACTACCTTATTTGCAATATAGATAAGTATGACGATATAAGGTATTTACGTTTAGACAGAATAACCAATATCGAGATTATTAACGAATATTCTAAGCCATTAAAGACTCTAGGATATCCAAATGGACTTGACCTTGCCAGTTTATATACTACGTTGCCCTATATGTTTGGAGAAAAGGCAAGTATGGTAACAATGCGTTGTCGGCAGTCCATTATTGGAGACATAATAGATTGGTTTGGTACCAACTTTAGCATAAAGGTTTTAGATTCTGAATATATCGAAGTTGGGCTACAAGTAGGCTTGGCTGCTATGAAATTTTGGCTGATGCAATATGGCGACAGCGCTGAGGTTTTATCCCCAATTTCGTTGCGTGAAGCTGTAGCTAGCTCTGTAAAATATATGAACTCGGTCTACAATACAACACAAGGTAACGAATAATGCATTATAGATACAAAACAAACGGAGTTTGCTCAAGCTTTATAGATATTGATGTAAACGAAAATATAATAGAAAACATAACTTTTTTAGGAGGATGCCAAGGCAATGCTTTAGGTCTTTCCTCATTACTAAAAGGTATGAACGTAAACGACGTTATCAAAAAATTGGAAGGTACAAGGTGCGGTTATAAAAAAACAAGCTGCCCCGACCAACTCGCAAAAGCTTTATTGGAGATGTTAAATGAAAATAATTAACGTAGGCGACAAAATTACAAACAGTTATATTATTCCTTTGGGCGACGACTATCTGCTAATTGATACGGGCGGAAAAAGTGGTTATGCAAAGTTTTTGGAAAGGCTAAAGGACGCAAACATACCTTTGGAAAAAATTAAATACGTGTTTATAACGCACATTCATGCAGACCATACCGGATTTTTGCGCGAGTTTGTGACAAACACCAATGCCACTTTGATTTATAACGATAAAGGAAAAGCTAGACTCGAAGCGGGCAAAAATAATCTTAACGTTTACGTAAGCTCTTTAACAAATCTGTTCGCAAGCTATATATCAATAGCTTTTGTCGATAAAACACAATGTTTTCCCAGCGTAAAAACCGATAATTATATCAACTTTGCATCCCAACCGCTTAAAGAATTCGGTGTTGAGTTTATCGAGCTTAACGGGCACACCTCAAGCGACGTGGGGCTAAAGA
>DATFIH010000158.1:0-5642 GCA_035270205.1 Clostridia bacterium
GACTTATTCCAATCTTAGATACGAGCAACACCGGTTTTGCGTGCAGCATCGCTAACAGCTTTAGCTACAGCTTTGCCTACTCTTTCGTCAAAAGCCTTGGGCAAAATATATTCTGCCGTCAACTCTTCATCGCTAACTAAAGAGGCTATTGCATAAGATGCGGCAATCTTCATTTCTTCGTTTATCTCTTTCGCTCTAACGTCAAGCGCGCCACGGAAAATTCCGGGGAATGCAAGCACGTTGTTTATTTGATTGGGATAATCGCTTCTTCCTGTGCCAACTACTGCAGCGCCTGCTTCCAATGCTAACTCGGGCATAATTTCCGGAACGGGATTTGCCATAGGGAAAACAATGGGGTTGGGCGCCATAACCTTAATCATTTCCTTTGTTGCAACGTTGGGTGCGGATACTCCAATAAATATATCTGCGCCACGCATTGCGTCAATCAAAGTACCGTGCCTTAATGTTTTGTTGGTTATTGACGCTATTCCCATCTTTGACGGGTCTATTGCTTTATCGTCTGCCGCCAAAATTCCGGTAATATCGCTCATTATAGCATCTTTTATGCCCATGCTTAGTAGTAGCTTACAAACGGCAACGCCTGCCGCTCCTGCGCCGCTAAAAGCAACTGTACAATCTTTAATATCCTTTTTAACAAATTTTAAAGCGTTGATAACTGCGGCTGCAACAACTACTGCCGTACCGTGTTGGTCATCGTGAAAAATCGGGATATCGGTACATTCTTTAAGCTTCTTTTCAATCTCAAAGCATCTGGGAGCAGCGATATCTTCTAGATTAATTCCACCGAAACTACCGCTGATAAGCTGTATGGTTTTTACGATTTCATCAACGTTTTTGCTCTTGATACATAAAGGAAATGCATCTACATCGGCAAAAGCCTTAAACAGTACGCATTTACCTTCCATAACAGGCATTCCTGCTTCTGGACCTATATCACCAAGCCCAAGCACTGCAGTGCCGTCTGTTATTACTGCAACTAAGTTCCATCTGCGTGTGAGTTCATAGGATTTATTAACGTCCTTTTGAATTTCCAAGCAAGGCTGTGCAACTCCGGGTGTATATGCAAGGGAAAGCGCTTCTTTTGTATCAACCTTGGCGCGTGGTGTTACTTCTAGTTTGCCTTTCCACTCATAGTGTAGCTTCAAAGATTCTTCTTGATAGTTCATATATTTCTCCTATTGCTTATTTTTCCCAAGGGAAAACGTATGATAATTTCAAATCATCTCTTACTTTTGACATTTCTTTTTGTACTGCCTCATTAATCGGTACTCCGCTGTCTTTACGCTCCATCCATACGTCATACTCTTTTTCGCCTGCAGTGAAAATTCTATCAGTGTTAGGAGCTTTTCTAGAATTACGTAGATCTCTTAAGATATTGCCTGCAGTCTTTTTAAAGGAATCAACTCCCATAAAAGCATTGGTGTCTATTGCAATAAAGAAGTGACCTAAATGATATGGTACTTTCTCGCCTGCTGCGCCAATTCCTGTTAGCATTTTAAGATAATTACCTTGTTGTAATGCCGCTGACAATACTTCAACTACTGTTGCGTAACCATAACCTTTGTATCCTGCCATTTCTTCGCCTATACCGCCTAAAGGAGCTAACGCTGCTTCTCCGGTATTTAAGTCTATAAGAATTTGGTCGCTATCCGTTTTGGGATTGCCGTCATTGCCGATAACCCAGCCTGCCGGGGTATCTTTACCTATACGAGAATAGTATTCTATTTTACCTCTTTGCGAAATACTTGTAGCACAATCTAAAATAAAGGGGAATTCTTCATCGGTAGGGAATCCTATAGTTAATGGGTTTGTACCTAACATATTCTCTACACCAAAGGTAGGAGCGATACTGGGTCTTGCATTGGTACCGGTAATTCCAATCATACCTTCTTTAATACACATACTTGGATAGTATCCTGCAATACCGTAATGGCAAGAATTACGCACAACTACCATGCCCATTCCGTATTTTTTAGCTTTATCAATAGCCATATTCATAGCTTTGTATCCAATAACTTGACCCATACCATCGTGACCGTCAATAACAGCAGTTGTAGGAGTTTCTCTGACCACTTCAAAGTTAGTTACAGGGTTTTGAATGCCGGCTTTAATTCTATCGATATAAATAGGCTTAAAGCGATTGCAACCGTGACTTTCTATTCCTCTCTTGTCACTCTCTAACAATACGTCTGTACAAATTTCTGCATCTTCTTTTGGTACGCCGACACCCATAAAAGCATCTGTGATAAAGGCATAAGCTGTTTTCCAGTCTAAAATCATTTTGGGCATATTATAATCTCCTTTAAAAATAGTATTAATTTGATAAATTTATTAATATAAACTTGTTATATAATCACCAGTAATATTATAACAATCTAATACAAAAGTCAAACAAAAGCCGGCTTCTTCTTTGTATCAAATTATATCCCGTATCGTGTTTTTAACCCATAAAATTGAATATTTTTATATATTAACTTTTTATAACAAAGGGGCGGTGCCTATACAAGACTTCCGCCCTCAATTATTATTTATAACTTACCTATCCTCACGGAAATAATTGATGCCGATTGCAGCGGGCTCCCTTTCTTTTTTCTTCTTATTTATAGAAGCAATGATTATTACAAGAGCCGTTATAACGTATGGCAACATATTATAAAATTGTGATGGTATGTTGTTAAGCCAGCCAAACATCTTTGGAAACGCAGCGGCAATTCCGCTGTTATAAATGCTTAATGAACGGAACAAACCGAACAAGAACGTTCCAAAAATTGCCGTTAGCGGACTCCAGTTGACAAAAATAACAAGAGCTATAGCAATCCAACCGTAACCGTTTATTATAGTCGATGAACCGGCAAAGTCGCCCGACATGAGTATAGCCATATAATATCCGCCAAGACCCATTATTCCTGAGCCTACAATGATATGTACATATTTATAGAGATTAATATTTACGCCGACCGCATCAGCTGCAGCAGGATTTTCACCTACCGCGCGCAATTTCAAACCACTTTTAGTAAATCTTAAATATGCCCATGCAGCAAGCGCAATAAATATTCCTAAATACACTAAAATATTTTGCTGAAAGAGCATTTTTCCAATAATAGGTATATCGCTCAAACCTTTAATGTATATATTTTGTACAGATTCTTTAAGTCCTGCTAGTTCTGACAATTTTGGTATTTTCGTCATGCCTTGTCGTAAAATGAAGTATAACCCAGTGCCAAAAGTTGTAATGGTAAGACCGGTTACATTCTGATTAGCTTGCAACGTTACTGTTAAAAAAGAGAAAAACAGTCCCAAAATTCCTGCAAATACAAAGGAAAACAGCAAGCCTACGAATAAACTGTCAAATACAGCGCCAATTAAGTAGCCAAAAATTCCGCCTACTGCCATAATGCCTTCTACACCTAAGTTAAGACTGCCCGATTTCTCTGTCAATATTTCTCCGACAGTTGCATAAAGCAAAGGAATACTATATACCATGGTAACAAATAAAAAGTTGGTCATTAAACTTAAATTGTCCATTACTATTTTTCCTCCTTTACACAAATGCTTTCCAAAGTTTTAGGAGAATTTCTTTTTTTATTAAATACGATTTTGTACCTTATAAAGAAGTCTACCGCAAGTACTATAAACAGTATTATTCCTTGCAACATATCTGCAAAATAAGAATTTACCGTAGTATAACTTGAAGCGGCTACGATACAGCCATATTGCAACCAACTAAGCAGTATGGAAATAACCACTACCGCAAATGGATTTAGCTTAGCAAGCCAAACTACAACAATTCCCGTCCAACCTTGTTCTCCATACGATACGCTGGAAGAAAGAGTATGCGCTGTACTTACGTTAAATGCGCCTGCAATACCTATTAGCATTGCCGATATGAACATAGTTCTTACTATTATTTTGTTAACTTTCATACCTGCATATTTTGCAGTACTTATACTATCGCCTACCACAGATATTTCGTAGCCTTGCTTTGTTTTATTTAAATAGAACCAAACAAATATAGCAAATAGAAATGCAATAATAATGGATACGTTTAGCTTAAAATCGCCCATTTCTATCGTTGTCATCCAAGCATTTTGTGAAAATTTTTCAAAAACCGGTCTAACCGAATCTTTTGCCAAAAATATATTCCAAGTGCCTTGTGTTTCGCCAAAATAAAACAAGATATATAGTGCAATATAGTTTAGCATAAGCGTAAGTATCGTTTCATTGGTGCCAAATTTTACTTTTAAAACGGCGGTAATCATACCGTAAAGACCTGCTGACAGTCCTCCGCCAATAGACATTAGAGTTATGAGCAAAAATGGACTTGTATTGCTATTTAGCGTAAGAGCAATAGCGCTTGCCACAATTGAGCCTATTATAAATTGGCCCTTTCCGCCTATATTCCAAAATCTCATTTTGAAAGCTAGTGTTAAGCCAAGAGAAGTTATAACAAGTGGAATAAATACAATTATCCAGTTCTCAATGCTTTTTTCTAAATACTTGTTACCTATCATTCCAATAGTAAACATGTCTTTGTAATATTCAAAAGGATTAACTTTTAATACAGCAAGAAGTATAGCGCCAAGTATAAAGGCAAGTAAAATTCCGCCTCCATAAAGACCTGCCAATACCCACTTATTGTGAACGTCTCTTTTTACTATATGTATACAATTAGCAAACTTTTTATTGCTCATCTTTAGCCTCCGTCTTTCCGATATTGCTGTCTTTGGCTATACCGAAATTCTTACCGTGTTTGGCAACGTTAAGGTCAAGACTTCCCGTCATCATTAGGCCAAGTTCTTCTTTAGTTGTTTTATTGGAATGAACGACACCCATAACCTTGCCGTGGCAAAGTACCATTATTTTGTCGCAAAGCTCCATCATAATGTCTAAATCTTCGCCTATAAACAATATGCCGACGCCGTCTTTCTTTTGTTCATTTAAAATATCGTAAATCGCATATGAAGAATTAATATCCAAACCGCGCACAGGGTATGCAGTCACTATAACGTTAGGACCTGCTTTTATCTCCCTGCCTACAAGCACCTTTTGGACGTTGCCGCCCGAAAGCAATCTGACGGGAGATTCGGTAGAAGACGTAACTATACTAAGATCCTTGATTATCTTTTCCGCCTCTGCTCTGGCTTTTTTTCTATCTACAAGCGGATTGTACCATTTGTCGCCCTTATAGTTTTTCAACATCATATTGTCTGTTATAGAAAGTGAGGGAGCCAGACCCATTCCAAGCCTGTCTTCTGGGATAAATGACATTGAAATGCCTTTTTTAATAATTGTGTCAGGTTTTAAGCCTATTATACTTTCACCTTTATGATTAATTTCTCCGCTAAGTATATTTCTAAGCCCAGCAATGGCTTCACAAAGCTCTTTTTGCCCACAACCGGTTATACCTGCAACACCAAGTATTTCACCGCTCCTTATGTAAAAATTGACCTTGTCGATAGCTATAGAGCCTTCATCGTTCTTTATGCTCAAATCTCTTATTTCTAATAATGGTTTGTCAATGTTCGTTTTAAAACATTCTATAGACAAATCCGTTTTTTTACCTACCATTAAATCGGTAAGTTCTTGTATGTTTGTTTCCGCGGTATTCACCGTAGTAATGT
>DATFIH010000159.1:0-16661 GCA_035270205.1 Clostridia bacterium
GGTGTAATCTCAATGGCAAGGAGCCAAATGAATAATTCCGCCTCCAGCCAATTTTTTATATGTCACGCCGATGCAACTTTTCTTGACGGGCAGTATGCATCTTTTGGCGAAGTTGTTACAGGATTGGAAACGGTTGATAAAATAGCCTTAATTGTCGTTGGATCGGGCGACAGACCTAAAGTAAATCAAGTAATGAACAAGGTTTATTTTGTAAAAGAAGAAAAATAAAAGCCACTTTTAATCATTTTTTTACATTGAAAAAAATCTAAATATGAATAACTGCTCCTTTTGTTAAAGTTAAAAAGGAGCAGTTATTTGCGTTTCGCCATTTATTACTATTAATAATGGCTCGATTTATAGCTTAAATTAGTTGTATAAACGGAATTGCCTTGTTATAATTATATATTATATAATAATAAACCATGCAGGGAGACATTATGAGTAAGACAAATTTAATGAAAAAAGTAAAGCCAGCAATATTTGCAATATTAGCATGTTTTATTTTATTAGGCTTAACATCTTGCAATTATAGCCTTTATAAGACTTGGAACAATTATAAAGATTATACCGCAGGCAATGGAGACTTTGACGCAACAACAGTATCGTCAATAGCAATCGATTGGGTAAATGGAGACATTAACGTAGTTACTGCAGACGTTGAAAAAATTACTGTTTTTGAACAAAGCGCAAGAGAGCTAAAAGAGTCAGAGTTATTGCGCTACTATCTGTCTGATGGCGTATTGGATATTAAGTTTGTTGCGCCGAGACTAAAACTTTTGGATAAAAAAGTTTTGGATAAAGATTTGTTTATACAGATTCCCTTAAGCGCAGCGGCGAGCCTTTCTTCATTGAACATAGATTCGGTTAACTCGGATATAAATGTAAAAAACATAAAGGCGCTGGATTTGGAAATGGATGTAGTCAGTGGGAAAATAGACATCAAGAATTGTACAATTGTTATGCTGGATATAGAATCGGTATCGGATGAAATTAATTTATTATCAAGCAAAATTGCGTCAATAGACATAAGCTGTGTTTCGACAAATATTAAAGTAAATTCCGAAGTAACAGACTTTGAAGTCGACACAACGAGCGGAAACGTAGATTTTACATCTACAATTATGTCGAATAAGATAAAAATTAACGCGATAAGCTCCGTAGTAAATCTAACATTACCTGAAAATAGCGGATTTACAGTAGAGTATGATACTTTATCGGGACAATTTACATCAGACTTTGCAACAACAAATAGCAATGATAAATATATTTTTGGCGATGGCACAAAGCAAATTGAAGTATCGACTATAAGCGGAAATTTATCAATTTTAAAGCTATAGACAATAAGTCGATTTAGCTCACTTATATAAGAAAAAACAAAAAAATGGAGTTTATGTTTATGAAAAAACTATTTATATCTGATATCACAATGCGCGTAGGCAACAACAGCCTTAGTTTTAAAGAAAAACTTGAGGTAGCTAAAAGACTGGACGAATTAAAAGTGGACAGTATTGAACTCGCGCCGTCTTTTGAAGATAAAGCAGATTTAGTTTTAGTAAGAACGATAGCAACATTTGTTAAAAATAGCACCTTGACTTGCTTTGCAGGAAAGACCGTAGCAGAAATCGACAAAGCGTGGGATGCTATATCTCTAGCGAAATATAAAAGACTTGTAATAAGTATTCCTGCATCATTTGCGCAAATGGAATATAGTTATCACGAAAAACCTTTAAAAATTATAGAAATTATGTGCGAATTGATTAAGCACGCAACAACATTATGCCAAGATGTCGAGGTATCACTAGAAGATGCAACAAGAAGTGATATAGACTTTTTAGCTCAAATGATAAACGCTGCAATTTTAGAAGGTGCCAAAACCGTAACGATCAGCGACCTTGCGGGCAATATGTTGCCGGACGAATTCTACCAGTTTTTGATAGATATTTATAAGAAAGCGCCCGAACTTAAAAGAGTTAATCTTGCAGTTCAATGCAACAATAGTTTTTCCTTAGCATCGGCATGCGTGTTTACAGCAATAAAAGCAGGCGCAGTAAACTTGAAATGTTCCATTTCAGGCGGTAACGTACCAAAACTTGCAGTTGTAGCTCAAACGCTTGCAACCATGGGTGACAGGCTCAATGTAAAAATGGGTTTAAACACAACCGAACTTGTACGCGCGGCGAAACGCATAGAGTTACTTATAAAAGCGCAAAAGACTGAAACGGAAAATAAAGAAATAGAAGAAGGCAGCGAAAACATAAACCCCGCCGCAACTTATGCAGATATTATGGCAACAGTTAAAAAACAAGGATACGACTTGAACGCAGAAGACAGCGCCAAAGTGTATGAGGAATACGTCAAGTTATCGAGGAAAAAGAGCGTTAATTTAAAAGAGCTTGATTTTATCATAGCAAGCACGGCACTGCAGGTTTCTGCGACATATAAGCTTAACAATTACGTTATTAATAGCGGAAACATAATAGTATCGACGGCAAGCATATCACTTACAAAAGATGGCGTAGAGATTCACGGACTTAGCAATGGTGACGGACCGATAGATGCCGCGTTTAAGGCAATAGAGAGTATAACAGGGCATCACTATGAATTGGATGATTTTCAAATTCAAGCGGTTACCGAAGGAAGAGAGGCTATTGGCGAGGCTTTAGTAAAGCTAAGAGATAGCGGTAAACTCTATTCCGGACGCGGGGTGTCCACTGATATTATTGGAGCTAGCATAAAAGCATATCTTAACGCGCTTAACAAAATTGTATACGAGGAGCAACAAGTATGAATCTGTCATTTTCAACAAATGGCTGGAGTTTCAGCTTTAAAGAATTAATAAAACTTGCAAAAGAGTGCAAATTACAAGGCATAGAAATTCACGATGTCAACAATCCTTGTTTGTATGAGGAAGAACCTTTTAGCAAGCAAAATATTGCTAAAACTTTGAGAAAATTAAACGAAAATAAGCTAAGTATAGTGTGCATTGACGCAGTAAGCAACTTAGCAGACTATAAGAATGGCGAAAAAACGTTAAAAGAAATAGAAAACCTTATAGAACTCGCCAAGGATTTAAACTGTCCAAATATCCGTTTACACGCATTTACAAAAAACGTTGAGGAAGAAGACGAAGAAGATATAGACAAAAAAGTCATTGAATTGCTTGAAAGAGTACTGCCTATTGCAAAGAATGCAAAAGTTACTCTTTTGATAGAGTCTATGGGCATTTATGCCGATACAGCAAGGCTTAAAAACGTGCTTGATTATTTTGCGCAAGACTATCTTGCTGTGCTATGGGATATACACCATACCTATCATTTTGCCAACGAGAGCGCCGAAGATACTGTAAAAAACTTGGGCGGATATATCAGACATTTGCATATAAAAGACAGCAAAAAAAATGGTGATAAAATAGTTTATTGTTTGCTTGGAGAAGGTGATTTACCATTACATAGCGTATTTGACGCATTGAGGTCTATAAACTATGAACGGTTTATGTCGCTGGAATTACAACCCTCTTGGATAGAGGATTTTGCAGATTGCGATATAGTTTTGCCACAGTTTGTAAGTTATATGGGAAGCTTTGAGGAAATACCATCTTGGCAGAAACAAATATACGAAAACAAGCGAAAAACAGGCAGATACATATGGGAAAAGGATATCCTTATCGACTGTACGTTTTCACAAATGCTTGATAAGGTTGTCGCGCAGTTTCCCGATCAATACGCGTTTAAGTATACGACTTTGGATTATACGCGCACCTATTCGGAATTTAGAGATGACGTTGATACCTTTGCAAGAACGTTAATTGCGCTTGGTGTAAAACGCGGTGACCATGTTGCAATTTGGGCAACAAACATACCCGAATGGTTTATTACTTTTTGGGCAACTGTAAAAATAGGTGCAGTGCTTGTTACTGTAAACACTGCTTACAAAATACACGAAGCGGAATATTTGTTGAGCCAGTCAGATACCCACACTTTAGTTATGATAGAAGGATATCGTGACTCTCATTATTCATCTATTATTAATGAGCTTTGCCCTGAACTTGCAACACTTAAAAAAGGCAACGATCTTCACGCAAAACGATTACCCTTTTTAAGAAACGTTATTACTTGCGGATTTTCACAAAAAGGTTGTCTTACCTTTGAAGAATCGTTAGCTTATGCTAAGAAAGTACCGATAGAAGAAGTATACAGGAGGGCTTCAAGCGTAGATATGCACGATGTGTGCAATATGCAATACACCTCAGGAACTACAGGTTTTCCTAAAGGTGTTATGCTCACCCATTATAATATAGTAAACAACGGAAAATGTATAGGCGACAGAATGGATCTGTCCACAGCAGATAGGATGATGATACAAGTTCCTATGTTCCATTGTTTTGGTATGGTGCTTTCCATGACCGCTTGCATGACGCACGGCTCGACATTGTTGCCATTGCCCTACTTTTCGCCCAAGCCTGCGCTTGCCTGCATAAATCAAGAAAGGATAACTTGTTTTAACGGCGTACCCACAATGTTTATTGCGCTGCTCAACCATGAAGATTTTTCCAAAACTGATTTTTCTTATATGCGTACAGGAATTATGGCGGGAAGCTTATGCCCAATTTCGGTTATGAAAGACGTGCTAACAAAAATGAATATGAAAGAAATTACCATTGTATTTGGACAGACCGAATCTTCACCCGGATGCACTATGAGTAGCACAGATGATACCATAGACGTTAGAGTAAGTACGGTAGGTAGACCGCTTCCAAATACCGAATGTAAGATTGTTGACGCGGAAACAAATATGGAAATGCCCGACAATCAGATTGGGGAATTTGTAGTAAGGGGTTATAACCTTATGAAAGGGTATTATAAAATGCCCAAAGAAACCAGTCAAGCTATCGATAAAGACGGATGGCTACATACAGGCGACCTTGCTTTGCGTACGTCTGATGGCAACTTCCAAATAACGGGCAGATTAAAAGATATGATAATTCGTGGCGGAGAAAACCTATACCCCAAGGAAATAGAGGACTTTATTTATACGCACCCCAAAGTGCAAGACGTACAGGTAGTAGGTGTTTATGACGCAGTTTACGGAGAGGAAGCTTATGCTTACGTTGTATTAAAAGAAGGCGAGAGTCTAACGGAACAAGAGCTTAAAGAGTATTCTTTGAAAAGAATTGCTAAGCATAAAGTTCCTAAGTATATAGAATTTACCGACGGTTTCCCATCTAATGCCGCAGGCAAGATATTAAAATATAAAATGAGAGAAGATGCTGAGCAAAGAATAAAAGGATTTAAAAAGTAAATTACATCCCAAGGAGGATAATATATATGTTAAACATCAGTATAACAAAAACGACAAGTCCAAAAGAAAAACCTACAACAAACCTTGGTTTTGGCAAGTATTATACCGACCATATGCTAATTGTAGATTTTACGCATGAAAAAGGTTGGCATGATGCGAGAATTGTACCGTTTGGTAATCTCTCGTTACATCCTGCATCCACAGTATTTCATTATGGTGCAGAGATATTCGAAGGTATGAAAGCATATCGCAC
The DNA here is from genome assembly GCA_035270205.1 of Clostridia bacterium. GTDB lineage: Bacteria > Bacillota > Clostridia > Christensenellales > DTU072 > CAG-1782. The sequence goes on from DATFIH010000159.1 coordinate 5,552, forward strand.
GGAAAACGGTGATGTTCAAATGTTCAGACCATTGGAAAACATTAGGAGAATGAACAATTCGGCAGAAAGACTATGCTTGCCGGAATTGGATGAGGAATTTGCGCTGAAAGCGTTAAACGAATTTGTCAAGCTGGAAAAAGACTGGGTGCCAAGCGGTAAAGGCACGTCCTTATATCTTCGCCCATTTTTATTTGGAAATGACCCGTTCTTAGGACTGCACACAATTGACCGTTCTATGTTTGTAGTGATAGCGTCACCGGTAGGCAACTATTATGCAGAAGGGCTAAACCCTGTAAAGATTGCAGTAGAATCACATGACGTAAGAGCTGTAAAAGGCGGAACAGGCTATGCAAAATGCGGCGGTAACTACGCAGCAAGCAATCGTGCCGCAGCAAAAGCTGAGAAGAAAGGTTTTTCTCAAGTTTTATGGCTTGACGGAGTGCATAGAAAATATATTGAGGAAGTAGGCAGTATGAACGTAATGTTCAAAATAGACGGCAAAGTTTATACGCCAAAACTTACAGGTTCGGTACTTCCCGGTGTTACAAGAAAATCAATAATAGAACTTTTAAAAAGCTGGAACATTGAAGTTATTGAGAAAGAAATATCGATAGATGAATTGTTTGAAGCAGCTAAGCAAAATAGACTTGAAGAAGCTTGGGGTACAGGCACAGCGGCGGTAGTTTCACCTATTGGATTATTGAATTATGACGGTACAGACTATATAGTCAGCGAAAACAAAATCGGAGCGCTTACAGCACGTCTTTACGACGAGTTGACGGGTATACAATGGGGCAGAATTGCCGACAAGTTCAACTGGTGCTATAAGGTTAAGTAAATGGAAGATATTAAGAGAATTACTTTATTTATGGGGCATTACGGCAGTGGCAAAACCAATGCTGCGGTAAATTACGCAATCATGCTCAAAAATAAAGGTCTTGATACTGCAATATACGATTTGGATATAGTAAATCCATACTTTCGTACAGTGGACGGTAAATCAATACTAGATAAAAGCGGTGTAAAACTAATAGCATCACCTTATGCTGCGAGCAATGTAGATATACCGGCTATGGCGGCTGGAAACTATGCAATGGTCGACGACAAAACGCTACACGCAGTAGTTGATGTTGGCGGTGATGACAGAGGAGCGTTAGCGCTAGGAAGATATGCTGCTGAAATAGTGCAAGAAAATAATTATGATATGCTTTTGGTTTTCAACAAATACCGTTTTGAAACTAAGGATATTCAAGGCGCTTTGCAAATCAAAGAAGAAATCGAAACCGCTTGCAATATGAAATTTACTGCGATTGTGAACAACTCTAATTTAGGAGCTGAAACAACTATTAATACCGTACTTGACAGTGTAAAGTTTGCAGAAGAACTAGCCAAAGCAACTGGTCTTAAAGTTAAATTTACAACTTGTAAAAATGATTTATACGACGAATTAAAAAAATTTATTAACAACTTAATGCCAATGCAATTAATAAAATATGGTGCGTGGCAATAAAAGGAGAAAAAATGGCAAAAGTAACTTTTAATGAGGATAGATGCAAAGGTTGCGGATTATGCGTAACGGTTTGTCCTAAAAAAATCTTGGTACTATCCAATAGCAAAATTAATCCAAAGGGCTACCGCCCCGCGGAGATAACAAAACAAGAGGATTGTATTGGGTGTGCATTTTGTGCAACAATATGCCCCGATATTGTAATTACGGTAGAAAAGTGAGGATATGAAAATGACAGAAAAAGTATTGATGAAAGGAAACGAGGCTTTGGCGGAAGCTGCAATAATGGCTGGATGTAGACATTATTACGGGTACCCAATCACGCCTCAAACCGAAGTTGCAGCATATATGTCTAAGCGTATGCCAAAGATTGGCGGTGTATTTTTGCAAGCAGAAAGCGAAATTGCTGCTATAAATATGGTAATAGGTACAGCAGCCACTGGAAAAAGAACGATGACTTCCTCTTCCAGTCCTGGTATCTCGCTAAAGAGTGAAGGTATATCCTATCTTGCAGGATGCGATTTACCCGCGCTTATTGTAAACGTTCAAAGGGGCGGACCCGGACTTGGCGGAATACAACCTTCTCAAGCCGATTATTTTCAAGCTGTAAAAGGCGGTGGACACGGTGATTACAAACTAATAGTAGTTGCGCCTGCTTCTGTTCAAGAAATGGTAGATCTTACTTATATTGGCTTTGACTTAGCCGACAAATACCGTATGCCTACAATGTTGCTTACCGATGGAACAATAGGACAGATGATGGAGCCGGTTTCTCTCAATGCAGAAGAAATTAACGTTTACGACAAAAGTTGGGCAGCTAGCGGAACTAAGGGTATGCGAAAAAAGAACATAATCAATTCTCTTTGCTTGCGTCCTGAAGAACTTGAAGAGTGGAATAATTCAAGGTATGCAAGATATAAGCAAGTTGAAGAAAATGAAGTTATGTATGAAGAATATTTAACGGAAGATGCAGAAATTTGCATAGTTGCATTCGGTATTGCGTCGCGTGTATCCAAAAACGCTATTAATATGGCAAGGGAACAAGGTATTAAGGTAGGTATGATTAGACCAATAACCTTATGGCCATTCCCCAAGAAAATTTTGGAAGAGACAGCAAAAAAAGTTAAAGCGTTTATATCTGTAGAGTTGTCAATGGGACAAATGATAGATGATGTAAAACTTGCTATAAACTGCGCAAAGCCAGTAACGTTGTGCGCAAGAAGCGGTGGCATGATTATGTCGCCTGAAGAAATCTTACAAAAGATAATAGAAGTAAACGGAGGTAAACAATAATGATAGTATTTGAAAAACCTAAGTCACTCGTTGACGTACCTATGCATTATTGTCCTGGTTGCACGCACGGTATTATTCATAGACTGGTAGCAGAAGCTATGGACGAACTTGGTATTCAGGATAGAACAGTAGGCGTAGCCTCTGTCGGTTGTTCGGTATTTTCATACAATTATTTTGATTGCGATATGGTACAGGCAGCTCATGGACGCGCTCCTGCAGTAGCAACAGGAATAAAGAGATCAGACCCTGAAAACATAGTATTTACCTATCAAGGAGATGGCGACCTTGCATCAATTGGTACTGCTGAAACCGTTCATGCGGCGGCAAGAAACGAAAATATAACTATTATTTTTGTCAACAACGCAATTTACGGTATGACAGGCGGACAAATGGCGCCAACGTCACTTCCAGGACAAGTAACTCAAACTTCTCCTTACGGCAGAGATACTAAAACAGTAGGTTTCCCGCTGCGAATTTGCGAGATGCTTGCCGAAGTTTCGGGCGCTAGCTATTTGGAAAGAGTGGCTGTAAATAACGTTAAAAACATAAAAAGCGCAAAAAAAGCCATCAAAAAAGCTTTTCAAAATCAGGTTGAAGGTAAAGGATTTTCACTTGTAGAAGTACTTTCCACATGTCCGACAAACTGGGGAAAAACTCCAGAAGGCGCTATTAAGTGGCAAGAAGAGAATATGTTACCTTATTATCCTTTGGGAGTTTATAAGGATAACACTGCTAAGGAGGAAAAATAAAATGGGAAAATCAACAAATTTTTTATTTGCCGGCTTTGGTGGACAAGGCATACTTTTTGCAGGAAAATTACTTGCATACAGTGGACTACTTGCTAAAAAACAACTTAGTTGGTTGCCATCATATGGTCCGGAAATGAGAGGCGGTACTGCAAACTGTAGCGTTATACTTAGCGATGATCCGATAGGCTCGCCTATAGTTTCCAAGCCAGATGTGTTGGTTGCGTTAAATCTTCCTTCACTTGAAAAGTATGAAAACGAAACGGTTGCAGGTGGCATAATAGTATATGATAATTCTTTGATTACAAAAAACGTGGAAAGAAAAGACGTAAAGGTTTTTGCAATTCCCGCAACACATTTGGCGGTTGAAAACAATTTAGAAGGTCTTGCCAATATGATTATTTTAGGCAAAGTAATTAAAGAATGTGATGCCATTGATTATGATTACATAAAACAAGGCATGCAAAAAGTTGTACCAGCGAAGAAAGCAGAAATGCTTAGTCTTAACTTGAAAGCGGTAGAAATAGGTTACAATTACAACTAATATTGATAAGGAGTAATTATGTCAGAACAATTAAAGGAAATGGGAGCAAGACTCTCGGCATTAAGGGAAATAAGAGAATTTTCCCCACTTCAAATGGCTGAAAAGGTAGGCGTTAGAGAGGAAGAGTATCTCTCATACGAAAGAGGAGAAAAGGACTTTTCTTTTAGTTTTTTGCACAATGCCGCCACAGTATTGCAAGTTGACGTTACCGAGATTATGAGTGGACAGTCTCCAAGACTTGTTAGCTGCGCGGTAGTGAAACAAGGTCGTGGGATTCATATTAAAAAGAATAACGCATACGATTATAAACACCTTGCCTATACTTTTAAAAACAAAAAAGCTGAGCCGTTTTTAGTAACGGTAGACCCTAGCGATAAAGAAATCGACAAAAAAGATTTCCGTTCACACGAGGGACAAGAATTTAACTATGTAGTATCGGGTGAAATGGATTTCTATATCGGAGATTTGTTTTATGAATTAGAAACAGGCGATAGCGTATATTTTGATTCGGGACTTCCTCACTTTTTCAAAGCAAAAGGCAATGCACCTGCCAAATTTATTGCTATAGTAATGAATCAATAAGGAGAGATTATGGCAATATACGAAAAATTTATTGGAAGAACAAGGGAATCCTTTGATAATTTATCTCTAGCACAGGCAAGAAAAGAGTTTAAAATTTCTTACCCTGACGATTTTAACTTTGCTTATGACGTTATAGATGTTTTAGGTACAACAAAGCCTGAGAAAGAGGCGCTTTATTATCTTTCTAACACTAAGGAAGAAAAGCGTTTTACTTTTAAAGATATGATGATATACAGCAACAAAGTAGCTAATTATCTGTATTCAATAGGCATACGAAAAGGCGACAGAGTGTTGCTTGTGCTTAAAAGAAGTTATTTGTTCTGGTTTGTAATGCTAGCTTTGCACAAAATAGGAGCCGTTGCCATTCAAGCAACGCATATGCTTAAGGCAAAAGATTATATCTATCGTTGCAACAAGGCAAATATTAAGGCTGTAATTATTACAGGAGATGAAGGCTGCACTGAAAACTTTGACGAAGGAATTGATCAATGTCCTACCGTTAGTTTGTGTTTGGTAACAAAGCACAAAAAACAAGCTGGCTGGCTGGACTTTGAAGAAGGCATGGAACAAGCAAGCGAGATTTGGGAAAGACCGCAAGGAAAGGAAAAAACTTGGGCAACAGATATTATGATGCTGGCGTTTTCTTCTGGAACTACAGGATACCCCAAGATGATAGTACACGATTTTACATATCCGCTTGGACACCTATGCACAGGCGTGTTTTGGCATAGAGTAGTAGACGGCGGTTTGCATTTTACAATTTCCGATACAGGCTGGTTAAAATCCCTTTGGGGAAAATTCTACGGTCAATGGCTGGGAGAAAGTTCAGTACTTGTATACGATTTTGAAAAGTTTGACGGCGCTGATATTTTATCAGTTATCGAAAAAACAAAAGCAACCACCTTATGTGTACCGCCAACAATGTATCGTTTGATGCTCTTGAACGACATTAATAATTATGATTTGAGCGCGCTTACGCATTGCTGCGCAGCAGGCGAGGCATTGAATTCTGAAATTTTCAATACGTGGAAAAAAGCAACAAACCTTGAGATTTATGAAGGGTTTGGACAGACGGAAACCACGGTATGTTTGGCAACGATTTACCCATTTACAAAACCGGTACCCGGATATATGGGAATGCCTGTAATGGGATATGAAATAGAGCTGTTGGATGCAAATGATAACGTTTGTATGCCGGGAGAAGCAGGTCAAATATGTATAAAGGCAAGTAAAGATTGCAAGCCTTGCGGACTTTTTGACGAATACTATCAGGACGAGGAAGCAAACGAAAAGGCTTGGCGCAACGGATATTATCATACTGGCGACGAAGCAAATCGTGACGAACACAATCGTTTCCATTACGTGGGAAGAAACGATGACGTTATAAAATCATCGGGATACAGAATAGGACCGTTTGAAGTTGAGAGCGTATTGCTGGAACATCCGTCTGTACTTGAGGTAGCTGTAACGGGCGTACCCGATCCGATTAGAGGATTTAACGTAAAAGCTACCATAGTTTTGAGAAAAGGTTATGAAGCAAGTGATGAATTGGCACACGAACTACAAGCTTATGTAAAAAGAGTAACCGCACCCTATAAATATCCAAGAGTGGTGGAGTTTGTTAGCGAACTTCCCAAAACTTTTAATGGGAAAATTAAAAGAGTGGCAATTAGAGAACGAGATATGGATAAAAAATAATAACGTAAAAAGCCGTCTTGCAAGACGGCTTTTTTTGGTGAAAATAATAAATTAATTCCAGCTGTTTATACTTTCTTCTGCTCTTACAATGGTTCGGTGGGAAGGAATAGTAGCCGAAACAAAAGTTACGTCATCCTTATTTTCCAAAGTACCACATAATAAAGAAATAAATGAATTTATAAGTTTCATATCTGCTTCCACATGACCCGGCAGTTGAATTAAGCTTGTGCGGTATACTTTATCTTTACCATTGAAACGATGAACGGTAAGTTTTCCTGATAAGGTATCTCCAATAATTTCACCATTGGTCATTGTAATATGTGTTCTGCGATAAAACTTATCGGTGAAGGCTGAAAGGGTATGAACTGCAATACGGTCGCCCGGGAATTTTAAAAGCAACGATTGATGGTCAAAAACGTCATTGTCGCTATGGTAAACACAAACTCCGTAAGGTCCGGTTTTAAGCGCGTTCATAACATCTGATTTTTTTGATTTTAGTTTACCCGTTAAAATTCTGGGAGAATACTTAAGCCAAGTAGATTTAAGCAAGGGAGCAGTAACGTAAAGATACTCTGCATTGTAAGGACAATCAGTTATTGGACAACCGTCAGTGCAACGCAACGGAGCATCTTTTGGCGCATTCTTTTCGGTGAAGTAAGTAAGGGCGCCATAGCTTTGAACGTGCTCTGCTTCTGCTTCCATAAGCCAACTGATAATATCAATATCGTGACAGCATTTTGCCATAAGAATGGGCGTTGCCATTGATTTTTTATGCCAATTACCTCGAACGTAACTATGCGCAAAATGGAAGTTAGCAATGTTTTCCTGATGATTAATCGTCATAATCTCACCAAGTCCGCCATTTCTTACCAAATCTTTCATTTTTGAAAAATAGTTGCTATATCTCAACACGTGACAAACTACAACATTAAGGTTTTTCTCTTTTGCAATTCTTTCTATCTCTAAACACTCATCTATATTATATGAAAGTGGCTTTTCTACCAAAATATGATAGCCAAGGCGCATTGCCGCCATACAGTTGCGATAATGGTCATTATCTTGCGTGCAAATAAACACCGCATCAGCGCGTTTTTCCTTAAAAAACTCATTTTCATCGGTAAAACAGTTGCTTGCGTCAATATTATAGCTTTTTGCAAGCTCTTTCACCTTAGTTTCATTAACATCACAGATAGCGACAATTTTGGCTCTTTTTTTGTTTAGCAAACGGACAAAACGCATATAGTTTATGCCACGACTGCCAAGTCCTATAACGGCAATAGTTTTCATAGTACCTCCAAGTAAATTCCAATTTATATTGTAGCATAGCATTATAAAAAAGAAAAGATAGAAAGTATTGATTTTACTAATGTGTTTAGGTTATACTTTATATGAATATAAATATAACAAGGAGCATTTTATGTCGAATATGGATAGAGAAGACAGCGTTTTTATTGAGGATAGTGCTGGTTTTATAACCATCGATAACTTGAAAGATGCTAGCATACGCGCGCAAATGGAAAAACTTCCTACGAAGGTTTATAGCTATTATAAAACAATCAAAGAAGCTTTGACAACGAACAATAAAGTGCTAAGCCGAATTTACATAGGTAAAGAGTGCTTTTACGTAAGTTCCGAAACCATTGCAAAATTTAATATAATAGACAATCAACTTTACTTCTACGCAAAACTAACGCCTGACGAAATAGGACAAACTACCTTTTTCAGCCCAACAACTCATAACGTAGATTTAGACAAAGTGCTAACCTTAATCATTGTAACAAGCGAAAAGGATTTTAAAAAGGCGCTGGAATTAGTTTTCGCGCTTAAACAAAAATATTGTATTTGAAAAAATGAATATAGGCATCCTAAAATTTGATAATGGATACCCAAACTATCATTTTAAATAATCTAACAGTTCTAACGGCTTATCAATTATGTGTTTTGCGCCATAGGATATAAGCTGCTTTTTTGTTTTAAACCCCCAGCTACAACTGATGCAATCTACTTCTGCATTATTAGCGGTATAAAGGTCTATATCACTATCGCCTACATAGAGCGCGTCTGTTTTTTCGACATTCATCATTTTTAAAGCAAGATAAATACTATCGGGAGCAGGCTTTTGTTTCAAATTCGCCCTTTGACCGATAACAACTTCAAAAACATTTGGGAAAAATTTGTTTATAAGAGTTTCAAGTGGTAATTGAATTTTGTTGCTTATTACAGCAAGGCGGTAGTTCATTTTTTGTAAAGTCGTTACAAGCTCAGTAATCCCTGCGTACGGTTGTGTAAAATCCGCAAGATGGTCGGTATAATATTCTTTAAATATTGTAGTTGCTTCCGACTTTTTGCCTTTTTTATTGGAGGGCAAAGCAAGTTCTACCAAGGCAAAAATTCCGTTACCCAAATAGCTTTGTACCTCCTCGCGTGTTTTTAATGGCAAATCAAATTTTTGTAAAGTATAATTTAACGCTGCTGTCAAATCGTCAACGGTGTCTACTAAAGTTCCATCCATGTCGAAAAAGATAACTTTCTTATTCATTAGGTACTCCTGTCAATGTAAAAAATAAAAGAGACCCAATATAAGCCTCTTGCTTTTGTAATTGGAGCGGGCGATGGGAATCGGACCCACAACTAGAGCTTGGGAAGCTCCTGTTTTACCACTAAACCACGCCCGCGCAAATATCTTAATAATATTAGCTAAAAATATAGGTTTTGTCAATCTATAAATAATGTTTTTATATGTTTTTTAAAAATGCTTGGCGCAAATTTTATTGGTGCAGTTGCTTCGCTTGTCTTTTTGCTTGATATTTATATGCGTTTTTGCTAATATAGTAAGTATCTTATTTTAAGAAGGTATAAATGAAATATATAGTTATTTTAGGCGACGGTATGGCAGATTTTCATAGAGGCGTTCTAGGCAATAAAACTCCGTTAGAGCTTGCAAAGAAGCCAGCTATTGACAGATTGGCGCAACTTGGACAGGTGGGGCTTATCAAAACAATTGATGACGGCTTAAAGCCCGGAAGCGACGTTGCTAATTTAAGTGTTATAGGCTACGATCCTAAAAAATATTATACAGGGCGTTCCCCTTTAGAGGCTTTGAGCGTTGGCGTTAAAATGGCAGAAAATGATACTGTTTTTCGTGTAAATTTGGTTACGCTTACATATGGCTCAACATTGGAAGAATGTACTATGTTAGACTATTCCGCAGGAGAAATCTCTACAGAAGAAGCCCATATTTTGATGAAAGAACTAGATGAGCAACTAGGCGGAGGCTGCATTAAGTTTTATGGCGGTACAAGTTATCGCAACCTAGCTTTATTGCCTGGTTCAGCGTGTGAAACAGAATTTACACCGCCCCACGATATTATGGATAAGAAAATAGGCGCATATCTTCCGCAAGGAGAAGGTAATACGATTTTTACCAATTTAATGGAAAAAAGTATGGATATACTTAAAAATCATCCAATAAATATTGCCAGAATAGAACAGGGCAAAAGAATAGCAAACAGTGTTTGGTTCTGGGGCAAAGGCACCAAGCCCAATTTGCCTAGTTTTCAAGAAATGTACAATCTGAAAGGTGCAGTAATAAGCGCGGTGGATTTGTTAAAAGGTATAGCAATCGGTTGTGGTATGGACGTTATTAACGTAGAAGGCGCAACGGGTACTCTAAATACCAATTTTCAAGGGAAAGCCGAGGCGTGCGTAAACGCTTTAAAAGACCACGACTATGTTTATGTACACATCGAAGCGCCAGACGAATGTGGACATCAGGGCGATGCTGAAGGAAAAATACTCAGCATAGAAAAAATTGACGGAATGGTAGAATATATTGTAAATCAGCTTGACGAAAATAAAGAAGAGTACTGTATTGCAGTATTGCCTGATCATCCGACGCCACTTATTTTGAGAACGCACGTCAGCGAGCCTGTTCCATTTTTAGTTTACAACTCAGTACGCCCATCGAACAGCAACTTGACTTATACAGAAACAGAAGGTGGAAAGGGAATTTATTTGAGCAATGGTAGAGCACTTATTCAATATATGCTTAAATGCTAAAAAGAAAGGATAATTATTTATGAAATCACTAACAACAAAAGAATTACGGAAAGAATATTTAGAGTTTTTTACTGAGCGCGGTCATAGCATTATACCGAGTGCATCGCTTATTCCCGACAATGACCCTACGGTACTTTTTACTACCGCAGGTATGCATCCGCTTGTGCCTTATCTTATGGGCGAAAAGCATCCTGTCGGCAATCGACTAACTGATGTTCAAAAGTGCGTAAGAACAGGGGATATCGACGAAGTGGGAGATGCTACACACTGCACTTTTTTTGAAATGTTAGGCAACTGGTCGCTTGGAGATTATTTTAAAACAGAAAGCATAAAATATAGTTTTGAGTTTCTTACAAAAAAGTTAGGAATACCGACAGATAAGTTGGCGGTTTCTGTATTTGCTGGAGACAGTGACTGTCCCCGTGACGATTTAAGCGCTAAGGTATGGCAAGATTTAGGTATAAAAAAGGAAAATATTTATTACTTACCTAAGAAAAATAATTGGTGGGGACCTGCCGGAATGACAGGACCATGTGGACCTGACACAGAAATTTTTATTATACGCGATCAACAAAAATGCGGTGAAGATTGTAGCCCGGCTTGCGATTGCGGTAAGTTTGTAGAAATTTGGAACAATGTTTTTATGGAGTATGACAAGCAAGCAGATGGCACGTATCTGTC